>JAFQGP010000052.1 GCA_017415485.1 Clostridia bacterium | reverse complement strand
TTGATGGTATTGAAATTTTCGTCAGTCAAGTGGAAGGTATAGCCGGTTGCGAAGAGATACTGATTGGTTTCGGGGAGATAGCAAACGCCTCTGTTAGATGTAGGGCAAACGGTGTACTCGATGAATTCGAGCGTATCGGGATTGACGAAAACGAGTCCCTTGTAGCTGTCGGTCGCCGAGCAGAAGGAGATTACAAGGCGATGGTTCTTCGAGTCGTAGGTTATGTCATTGGTATGACCCGAGGGCATCGGCTTGGATTTTTCAACAAGCTCCCAGGTGCTCATATCGTATTTGTAGATCATCCCCGTTTCGGGAGTGGTCGACTTATTTATCATTGCATAGTATGCGTATTTGCCGTCGCTTCCGCCGCCCTGCATAACTGTGCAACCCTGCGATTCGGGAACTTTAGCAAGCGTTTCAATGGGATAGAACGCCATCTCTCTGCCCGAAGCCATAACTTCCTCGGGGGAAATGAAGCCTTCCTCGGTCTTGACGAAGCATTCGAAATCCTCTTCAAGAACAAGCGAAAGATTGCCC
Organism: Clostridia bacterium; assembly: GCA_017415485.1. Classification (GTDB taxonomy): domain Bacteria; phylum Bacillota; class Clostridia; order Oscillospirales; family CAG-272; genus CAG-390. Next base: position 5,560 of record JAFQGP010000052.1, on the reverse strand, counting down.
GCATCATCTTTGGTCACGAGGTTTTCCATGAGGTAGTCAAGTCCCCGATAAAGAAGATAAAAGGTCGTTCCGTTGATCGCGATCTTGTTGCCGCGGACGATGATGCCGAAGCCGTGCGATCCGAGGGCATCAAGCTTTGCCCTGAGCTCAATGCTTGCGTCGCGGGCGGTGTCGCCTACGAGGATCTCGATCTTATCGTCAACCGACTGACCGGGCATAACGAAGTCTGTTCCGAGCCCGAAGGTTGCACCGAAGCGCTTGTTCAGCTCCTTGCGGAATTCGGTGAAAAGCTCGAGCATAGTGGAGAGCTTCGGAATATTGTCCGCTCTGATGAGAGTGACCGAAGCTGCGTTTTCGGGGGTAATTGTGAGATAAACTTTAGGCTCGGGTTCGGTCTCCTCCACGGTAGTTTCCTCAACCGCGGGAGCTTCGGTGGAAAGAGGTTCTGTGGTTATTGGCTCCCCTTCGCCCGTGTCGGCACACGCGGCAAAGGCAGAAAGGAGCGTGATCAAAGCAAGAAAACAAGCGACTAAACGCTTAATTGATGATTTCATGGTGCCTCCAAATTTTGTATTCAAGTAATTATACAATATTTGCGCCGAATTGTCAAGACAGAGTTTGCGGACAAAGGATTGACAAATCGAGCATAATGTGGTATAATAACAAAAAATATCTGCCACCGGGTAGAATGAAGCATTCGAATACATCGTTAGGTCTTTGAAGATGTATGTCGAATGCTTATTTTTTGGAGGAAAAATGAAAGTGTTCAAATATTTCAGCAAATTCGAATGGGCTTTATGGGGTTCTTCCTTATTTCTGATAGCCGCTTTTTACTGCCTTTTTGACCGCTCGAGTCCGCTGACTCTCACAGCTTCCCTTCTCGGCGCGACGTCCCTGATCTTCTGCGCAAAAGGCAATCCCTTCGGACAGGTGCTGATGATAATTTTCAGCGTTCTTTACGGAATTATTTCCTATTCCTTCGCCTATTACGGCGAGATGATAACTTATATATGCATGACCGGACCGATGGCTGTGTTTGCGCTCATATCCTGGCTGAGAAACCCTTATAACGGCAACAAATCCGAAGTGAAGGTCAACAGACTGAAAAAAGCCGAGATCGTGTTTATGATGATCCTGACGCTTATTGTGACGGTGATATTCTATTTCATTCTCAAATTTTTCAATACAGCAAATCTCTTACCAAGCACTGTTTCGGTCACAACGAGCTTTATCGCGGTATATCTGACCTTCCGCAGAAGCCCGTATTTTGCGCTTGCATATGCCACAAACGACGTCGTTCTCATCGTATTGTGGGCTATTGCCACAATGGAAAACGTTTCTTACATCTCGGTGGTAGTTTGCTTCATCACTTTCCTCGTGAACGATCTTTACGGGTTTGTGAGTTGGAAGAGGATGGAGAAAAGGCAGATGTGATCAAAGAAAGCACTCGAAGTAAAATCGAGTGCTTTCTTTGCTATTTATATTTTTGTACCGCGGATCATCATAATAATAGAAAGATTGGTTTCCCAATACTTCTTACCCGCATCGTAGTCTGCTATTCTACTGTCAAATCTCTCGTTTACGATTTGCTTCATTTTTGACACTTCATCTTCGGTAAAATGTTCCGGCATAGTGTTCAATACCGATTCAATCGACTCGAGTGAACAATATCGAATCGAATTTATCATATCATGTGCCATTTCAGCCTTGTATTTCGGGGCATCGGGAGTCAAATCGACGGTAGCATAACCGGTTGATACATAATCAAAACCGTATTTTTGCATTGCAAGCGGAAGTTCCGCCTCGCTCATTGGATATTTGCATACCGAATAATCATTCAGGGTATTATCAAATTGATTAACCTTGTTCCGAAACTCTTGTTCAAATTTGTTATAGGTAAAACACTTTGGAGATATATTGATGCCTTTTCTGGATGATAAAACTATACAAACACCGTTTGGCTTCAAAACTCTGCGTTGCTCGCCGTAAAACTTTGTCGGCTCAATATGTTCGCTTACTGTATTTGAAATAGTGACATCAAAAGAATTATCATCAAACGGTAACGATGTGGCATCACCTTCCAAGAAATTGACTCCGTGAACATTCTCCTTTGCATAGCAAATAAAATTACTGTCTCTATCAATTGCTGTAATCTCTGCTAACGGATACCATCTATGAAGAGCTTCAGCCAACGCACCGGGGCCGCAACCAACCTCAAGTATCTTAATCGGCTTGTTTTCATCAAAACCGAAAAAGGACTTGTATTGTTCGCTGAACATATCGTCAAAACGCAGTTTTCGACTTGAGTATAGTGTTTTTATGCCTTGTATGTACTTTGACCATATCTCATTCATGTTATCACCTCTATTCTTACAAATTGATTAATTATATCACATATATTACAAAATGTCAATAAACGTATAGTTGACCCCAAATGAACCAAAAGCCTCGGAAAATCCAAGGCTTTTGTAATTTATTTGATTGTTCAAATCTTGGGAAGGCTTGCGGCTGCGATGGACTGACCTACGCGGCGGCTGCTTTCGTCGGGAAGATGGATGGTGATCTTTTCTGCAAGCTCGGGGTATTCCTCTGCAAGTACCTTTTGGGCGGTCTTGTAAAGGATGCTTCCGCCTTCGCCGGAGGATACTCGTCCCATAAGAAGAACGTGCTTTATTTCGTAGAATATTGCATAGTAAGCCACAGCGTAACCGAAATATGCTCCGATAGTTTCATAGATCTTTGCGGCGCGCTCGTCGCCCTTTGCCATAAGCCCCTGAACGACCTTGAGCTTTTCAGCGGGGGATGCGCTTTCGTCAAGCTCGATTCCCGCCGCGGGAGCAAGCTTGATTACAGAATCCTGCGAGAAATACTTAACTCCGCAACCGTAGTCGCCCGACCACTCGTCTACCATTGCGTTCTTGTTGTAGTCAGCAGGAACGAATGCGAGCTCGTTGAGCCAACCGGTGATGTTGCCGTTTCCGTCAACGTATCCGCCTGCCTCACTTGTGCCCATTGCAACGCCGAGGACATTGGTGTCGTCAAGATCCATTGCGCCCGCGAGAGCTGTAACGTCACCGTCGTTAGCTACCTCGATCGGAACGCCACCGAGTTCTTTGGCGATGTCGGTATAGATGTTCTTTACAACCTTCTCGAATGCTTCGGGATTCTCGTTCTTTACCTTGAGAAAGAGCGAAGATGTCATAATGCGGTTGCCTATAACAACGCCTGCGGTGGATACGCCGATGGCATCGACCTTCGGCATCTTGGAAGCTGCGGTCTTCATAGCCTCCATGATTCCGTCATAGTGATACTTGGGATCATTCTGCAGCTTCGGGAACCAAACGACTTCCTCGGAATATACTGCTTCGCCCTCAACTACTGCACTTACCTTACGGTCACTTCCGCCGGCATCAAAGCCGATACGGCAGCCGTCAAGATGGCGGCCGACGGGGGATGCGCTCTCTCTTGCAACGGGAGCCTGATCGAAGGGAACGTGGATAACCTCAAAAGGAGCCTCGTAAACGCCCGACATAAAATCGTTGTCAAAAGCGCGGATGCCGCCCTCGGAATAATCTGCCTTGATCTTATCTGCGATCAGCTTGGAACCTGCGATGATTATCTTATATCCGCCGCGGATCCAAAGAAGAGTTTTTACTATTCTTTCGACGAACTCGTGGTTCTCCTCGTCGTGTCCGGTGCCGTCCTTGAACACCTCGATGGTGAATACGGAGGTGAGACCGTCGTTTCTTTCAAGTCCGATGGTGAGCGGCTCGCCGCCCTCTGCCTTTACTGTAGCTTCAAAATCGCGGTATACGACCGACATCGGCATAAACCCGGGATCGAGCGGTGCTAAAACTTTAAGCTTCATAGATAGTTCTTCCTTTCTTTATGGTTCTGATTATATTGATATTTTCATCTGCAATGATGATGTCAGCATCCTTGCCTGCTTCAAGCGAGCCGATGCGGTCATCGCACTTGATTGCCTTTGCGGGGTTGAGAGATGCCATTTTGAAGACCTCATTTGCGGGGAGAGATGTATGATCGAGAACGTTCTTTACTGCGCTGTTGAGCTTGAGAACACTTCCGGCAATGGTGCCGTCGGCAAGTCTGCACTCGATTCCCTTCAGGAATATGGGTTGTCCGCCGAGGTCATATTCTCCGTCGGGCATTCCTCCCGCGCGGGTGCAGTCGGTGATAAGTACCATCTTGTCGCCCTTGACCTTTGCGATTATCGAATAAAGACCGGGGTTGATATGGAAGGTATCGGCGATAACCTCTACCGAAACGTTATCCGATGCAAGTGCAGCACCGACAACGCCGGGGTTTCTGTGTGCAAGCGCGGACATTGCGTTGAACAGGTGTGTTGCGTGGTTGACTCCGTCCTTTGCCGCGCTCATCGCTTCTTCGAACATAGCGTCGGTATGGCCCATAGAAATCAACACATTGGATTCTGCCGCCAGCTTCTTGATGCAAGCGTGTCCTTCGTCCATTTCGGGCGCAAGAGTTACCGAGGTGATGATATCTGAATTTTCAATTATGAAATCTGCGTCGGGTTTGAGGATATTCTCTTCCGCCTGCGCGCCCTTTTTCGAGGGGTTGATGAAGGGGCCCTCTGCATGAACTCCGATTATTTCCGCGCCATCCCATGCCTTACTTTCTTCTTTGAGCGAGCGGACTGCGTTGAGCGCGGCGATGATCTCGTCCTTAGAAACCGTCATCGTAGTAGGTAAAAACGAAGTAACTCCGTTTTTTGCTACGCCGTAAGCCATCTTTTTGATGCCCTCGGGATTTGCATCGCAGGTATCCTCTCCGAGATAGCCGTGGATATGAATATCGATGAGGCCGGGAGCGACGTAATTGCCCTTGGCATCGATGACGCTTGCATCTGCGGGAAGCTCGTCCACAATACCGCAGATCTTTCCGCTATCGCTGTCAAAAGCCAGGATCTTGCCGCACACGACCGAATCGGGAAGAACTATTTTACCGTTTGTTATGTATGTCAGTGCCATAGTATGTATCTCCTTATATAATTTTCCTTACGTGCATAGTATAGCAGACTATAATGAACTGTTTTTGAATTTTCTTTGAATTTTTTGTACCGCTTCTTTGTTTTATATGAAATTAATAATATAAGAATGTTAATCAATATTTATGCGCCAATTTTATGAACACGTAGGTGAAGAACCTTTAGAGTTCGTTTTACCCGCACCAAAGCAAAAGCGAACGGCTTTGCCGGACTTGAACTCTTCACCTGCGCCGGTTTTTGTTTGTGCGAAACTGTAATTCCTGCTATACCGGCGCTATACGTGTTCGCTTGGCGAACACGTAGGGTGAAGAACCTTTAGAGTTCAGTTTACCCGCACCAAAGCAAAAGCGAACGGCTTTGCCGTTCGCTTTTGCTTTGGTGCGGGTAAAAGGACTTGAACCTTCACCGAGGAACCCCGACTAGAACCTGAATCTAGCGCGTCTGCCAATTCCGCCATACCCGCGTATGAAGTAATAGTTCGAAGCGATGCTCACTCCGCTATTACCCACTTTCCTTTGATTTTTACACGGAGTG
>JAFQGP010000051.1 GCA_017415485.1 Clostridia bacterium | reverse complement strand
CTCAAGGAACACAAGGGCGATTTTGCAGAAATGGAGAGCTTTATCGACCGCGCAGTCCCCGCACCGAGAAAGCTTCGTTGGATGAAGCTTGACAATGCCGCAAAGATATACCCCGCCGCAAAGCGCAGAAATTGGAACAACACCTTCCGACTTTCGGCGACCCTTTCCGAGCCCGTCAACCGCGATACTCTCCGCCTGGCACTTGATACGACCATACACCGCTTCCCCTCGATAGCTGCAAAACTTCGCCGAGGAACTTTCTGGTATTATCTTGAGGAACTTTCACGCGCCCCCGAGATCATCGATGAGATGCATTCCCCGCTGATGCACATGCCCATCGAGGATATCCGCAAGTGCGCTCTTCGAGTTCTGGTCTATAATAATCGCATTGCTGTCGAGTTCTATCACGCGCTCACCGACGGAAACGGCGGACTTATATTCCTCAAATCCCTTCTTGCAGAGTACCTCGAACTGAAATACTCGATAGATATTCCAGCCACTGACGGTGTTCTTGACAGAGATGAAGAACCTGTCCCCGAGGAACTTGTCGATAGCTTCCTTGAAAACAGCGGCGACGTTTCAAAAAGCCGTTCCGAGCCGAATTCTTACAGGCTTTCCGGAATCCCCGAAAAGGACGGATTTATAAACCTGACGACCTTTATGATCGATTCCGACGAGCTGCGAGCAAAAGCAAAAAGCCACGGCGTAACCGTGACCGCTTTCCTCGCATCCGCTCTTATCTGTGCAATCTCTGAAATACAGGATAGACAACTCCCCCGCCGTGCACAAAAGCCCGTCAAAATACTGCTACCTGTGGACCTTCGCAAGATCTACGGAAGCCGCACCTTGCGCAATTTTTCGCTCTATATCACCCCCGGCATCGACCCGAGAATGGGCGAATGGAGCTTCGATGAGGTATGCCGATCGATCCACCATCAGATGGGTTACGGCATAACCAAAAAGGAAATGACCGCAAGAATGACCAAAAACGTAAACAGCGAAAAGGCGTTTATCCTTCGAATTATGCCGCTGTTCATCAAGAACATCGCAATGAAGATGGTTTATAACGCCGTCGGTGAAAAGAAGGCTTGCCTCGATATGTCAAACCTCGGTGTCGTTGCATTGCCCGAAGAGATGAAGGAATACGTCAAAAGATTCGATTTCATCATCGGCCCTCTGCCCGAAACGCCCTATAACTGCGCCGTGATAACCTACGGCGGGCAGGTGAATATCAGCATCGTCCGCAACGTGCAGAAACCCGAGCTCGAGCTCGCGTTCTATGAACAGCTCCGCGCCCTCGGTGTGCACGTCAAGGTTGAAAGCAATCAAAGATAAGGAGAACTAAATGTACTGTGTAAAATGCGGTGTCGAGCTTGCCGATACCGAAAATAAATGCCCCCTTTGCGGAACGTCGGTCTATCACCCCGATATAGCACGCGAAAAAGCCGAGCCGACGTACCCCGCGTATGTCAAAGGACGCGAAAAAATGCGCCCGCAAGGAGTACTCTTTATATTGACCATACTTTGTCTGATGCCCATAGCGATCACATTGTTCTGCGACCTCTATTTCGGCAACGGACTCACCTGGGCGGGTTACCCCATAGGAGGAATCATTCTGTTCTATTCAATATTCATCCTTCCTTCGTGGTTCTATCGTCCCAATCCCGTGATCTTCTGCCCGATATCGTTCGGCGTCCTCGGTGTCTTCCTGCTTTACGTAAATTTCCAGACTGAAGGCGACTGGTTCCTCACCTTCGCCTTCCCGATACTCGTTTTCGTCGCGCTTCTTGTTTGCACGGTCGTCACGCTTCTCAGATACACCCGCCGCGGCAGACTCTATATCGCGGGCGGCACGTTTATTGCCGTGGGAGTGCTGTGCGTCGTTATCGAGTTCTTTATGAACATTACCTTCCTTGACCGAATGATCTTTGATTTCTTCTGGTCGATCATCCCCCTCATAGCGTGTTTCCTTGCGGGAATGATGCTCATCATCATCGCCATAGCAAGACCTCTCCGCGAATCGCTCAAAAAGAGATTCTTTATATGAAAAAACGACCGTCCGAAATTCGGACGGTCATTTTTATAGATCAGTTATTTCGATCAATCATCTACGAAGGGAAGAAGAGCTGCGTGACGAGCGCGCTTGATAGCGGTCTGAAGCTCTCTCTGGTGCTTAGCGCAGGTGCCGGAAACACGGCGGGGAAGGATCTTGCCGCGCTCGCTGATGAACTTGCGGAGGCGGGATGCATCCTTGTAATCGATGTAGCTGATGTTTTCTTCGCAGAAGATGCAAACCTTTCTGCGGCGACGGTTAGCGTTTGCAGGGCGAGCTGCGCGAGGTGCGCGCTCCTGGGTAGGCTGTCTATCCATAATTAAATACTCCTTATAAATTATAATTGATTATCAGAAAGGAAGATCATCATCGTCTTTGATGATGTCAAAGCTTTCTGCTGCGCCGGGCGTAGCATAGGGCTCGGCGGAATAGGATGCGGCGGGAGCGTTGTCTCTTGCCGGACCCTCGTTTCGGGAATCGACGAACATAGCATCGTCTACGACAACTTCGGTCGCATATCTGTTCTGACCCTGCTGATCAGTCCACTTTCTGGTCTGGATCGAGCCGGTAACGCAAAGGGAAGAGCCCTTCTTGAAGTAACGAGCGATGAATTCAGCTCTCTGTCTCCAAGCAACAACGCTGATGAAATCTGCGGAAGGCTGATTCGAATTCGCGTCGGTGGTGCGGTAGGGGCGGTTAACTGCAAGGGTGAAAGAAACTACCGAGATGCCAGTAGCGGTTGTCTTGAGCTCAGGGTCACTTGTGAGTCGACCGCAGAGAACAACCTTGTTAAGACTGAGATTTGCCATAGCTTTCAGTCTTTGAGATTACTCAGCGTCAGCGGGAGCAGCTTCCTCTGCGGGAGCTTCCTGGGCTGCGGGAGCCTCTTCTGCAACTACCTCAGCGGGGGCAGCAGCTGCAGCAGCAGCCTTGTCGGCAGCGCGGCGTGCAACCTTTTCAGCCTCAGCTTCATCAAGCTTGAGGATAAGGCTACGCATTACGTTCTCATCGATGTTGAGTCTTCTCTCGAGCTCGTGGGGATAATCAGAGGGAGCACGGAAGGTGATGATGGTGTAGAAGCCTTCGTTCTTGTCGTTGATGGGGTACTCAAGACGGCGCTTACCCCAAGTGGTTACGTCGATGATCTCGCCGTTCTTCTCGACGCGGGAGATGAACTTGTTCGCAACAGCCTCAGCAGCCTCAATGCCTGCGGTGAGGTCGGTGATGAACAGGAGTTCATACGCATTGGTGATTTTGTTATCCATATTTTTACCTCCTTATGGACGTCAGGACACAGGTCTCTCCTGTGCCAAGGAGACGGGATTAAAGAATTTTCCCGTACCAAATCAACATTATACCACAAACTTCTTGATTTGTCAAGAGGTTTATGAAATATTTTTCAATTATTACTTTGTTGTTGCAAACTGTTGCTGAAAACCAGACAAATTGATCACCTTTTTCACAAAACTCTTGATTATTCTTCCATTTAATGATATAATATACGCGAATTCGATTAAAGAAAAGGCGGCAAGCTATGGCAAAAACTAACAGGCTGAATCTAAAAAACTGGCTCTTTATGAACCTCGGCGTTCTTTTGATGGCGATCGGTATCTATTTCTTCAAAGCACCCAACGGTTTTGCAACCGGCGGCGTCAGTGGCGTTGCGATAATTCTCGCCAATGTCCTTCCCGTGCTTACTCAATCGGTGTATATGATGATAATCAACGTCCTCTTGCTTATCGTCGGCGTTATCGTACTCGGCAAGGAGTGCGGAATCCTTACCATCTATTGCTCGCTGATGCTCTCGCTTGAAAACTGGCTGTTTGAAACGCTCGTCCCGCTTTCGGCACCTTTGACATCATATCCGCTTCTCGAGCTCGTCTATGCTGTGCTTCTCACCGGCGTCGGCTCTGCAATAATCTTCAAATGCCGCGCGTCTTCCGGCGGAACAGATATCGTCGCCCTCGTTCTGAAAAAGTACACTTCAATGAACGTCGGCACCGCACTTTTGTGTACCGACTTCCTCATCGCCGCCATGACCTTCATCAGATTCGGCGAGCAGGGAATATCCATCGATCCTCAAACCGGACTTTTCTCCCTCCTCGGTCTGTTTGCCAAAGTCTTCGTCGTCGATGATATCATCGACTCGATCAACCTTTGCAAATCCTTCACGATCATCACCGTCAAACCCGGCGAGATCAACGATTACATATTAAAAGAAATCAAACACGGCGTGACCGTCATTTCGGCGCACGGCGCGTATACGGGCGAAAACAAGACCGTCCTGATGACCGTCTGCCGTCGTTCCGAAGCGATCAGACTTCGCAAAAAAGTCTACGAGATCGATCCCGGTGCCTTTATGATCATCACGAAAACCAGCGAGATCATGGGCAAGGGCTTCAGAGATAATACGAATTAATTTGAAAGGAAGATAAATTATGGCTAACACTAAATGGGTCTGCGGCTGGGGCACAGCTATCGACACCACCACCCAGACGATCACCGATTATATCGAGGATATCACGTTCAGATACGTGATCTATCCCACCATGCCCGCAAGCGCGGTAAGACTTCATTTCTCAAACCTATACGGAACCGAATCGGTCACCGTTGATAAAGTATTCGTTGCAAAGCGTTCCACCAACAAAGAAGCCAAGCCCGGCACAACCGTTGAAGTCCTCTTTGGCGGAAAATCAGGCTTCACCCTCGCACCCGGCGCGGAATGCACGAGCGATCCCGCTGATTTTGAACTCGCACCCGCAGAGGAATATTTCGTAAGCTTTTATATAAAGGAAAGAACCGAACTCCGCAGCGGTCATTGGAACAGCGGTCACTACATTACAAAGTATTATTCGCAGGGCGACTATGCCGGTGCCGATGACATCCCGTGGCTCACGGTCGGCGATGGCGGACCTTATGTACTTATCCATTCTATAGATTACCTTACCCGCGAGGATTGCAGTTCCATTGTGGCGTTCGGCGATTCGATCACCGCACAGCCATGGCCCGATTGTTTCGCTCGCCGTCTCACCGAGCTCGGCGTCGACAACAGAGCCATCATCCGCCGCGGAATCGGCGGCAACCGCGTTCTCCGCGAATATAAAGCTCGCATCAAGAAGCATTGGGGCGAAGCAGGAGTCAAACGCTTCGAACACACACTCGATACAGCAGTTGGAGCGGAAGCCGTTATTGTGCTCCATGGCATCAATGACATCATCCACCCCGGCGTAAATAATCCCATCTGCCCTATGAGCGAGCTTCCCACACCCGAAGAACTCATCGAAGGATATAGAACCTACATTGCTATCGCGCGTAAGCTCGGACTCAAGATCTACTTCGCGACACTGCTTCCTTGTCCTCGCTGCCTCAATGACGGTGGTTACAGAGAAGAGATCCGCCTTGCCGCAAACGAATGGATCAGAACTACCGACGAACACGACGGAGTTGTTGACTTCGAAGCCGCAGTCCGTCGCGAGGATGATCCGCAGCAAATGATCCCCGAATACGATAGCGGCGACCATCTCCATCCCTCGCTTGCAGGTGCCAAAAAGATGGCTTGGTCTGTTCCCGAAGAGTATTTCAAAAATTAATTTTCAAAGCAAAATACACCCTTCGAAACGCCCGAAGGGTGTGTTTCTCCAAAACCGTTGTGCAAATTGCACTTGCGGTAAGCCCTGCCAAAGTTTTCTTGTTGTAAATGTTTCACAAATCATCAAAAAACTCAAAAAAACTTTAAAAAAAGGGTTGACAAAGTGGGATGAAAGTGGTATAATATACAAGCTGTCGCGCAGAGCGGTGCTCAAAGCGAGCAGCGAGGTCATTGAAAATTGAACAACAGACTAAGAAGTACAAGCTTGACTCTCGATGAAAAGAGAGAGTTGTTAAATAAGGTTTGTGCGAGGAAGTCGGTCAAAGATTTTGAGAAAACACGAACTCAAAGGTAAATCCAAACGGGTAAAACCGTAAGGAAAAAATGAGCTAGTATTTGTACTAGTGCTAAGAGCAAAAGCTCTAATTCAGATTTTGGGCGG
>JAFQGP010000050.1 GCA_017415485.1 Clostridia bacterium | reverse complement strand
GCCTTCGAATTGAAATGAGGCTCTGCCTCATACTCCGCTTAAGAAACTTTACGAGAAAAGTTTCTTAAGAATCTTCAAAAGCTTTTTTGGATGGGATGTGTGAGGTTTATTGTTCGTCGGGTCTCGGCGGCTTAAACTCAACGCGATAAATATTTTCCTCTGTAATATCGATCCTCGGCACAATAATGCCCTGAATGCCCGCCACGGACGTCACCGCCGTCAGCGTTGCGGATGTGTAGGGGAAAAGGATCTTGAAGGTCTCAAGATGAGCCTCCTCGCGGTTTATATCGGTCGGAAGCGCGAAGATTCCCGACTGCTTGACCGTGATCGAGAGCTTTTCGGGCGCTTCTTTATCCTCCGCCGTGATCGTCACCTCGCCGCGTGCCACTCCGGGCGCCGCGTGGCGGAGATTATAGCTGTATTTGAAGCCGAGCTTGAGCTGACCCGAGCCCTGCATATTATTGGTGAAGCTGATGCTGTCGGCGCGGGTGGCTTTGAGTTGGATCTTTGATTGGGACATAGTGGACCTCTTGAAGTTTGATATTGAATTTTGTTGAGTGGGTTTTATAGTGGACAGTGGTTAGTGGACAGTGGTCAGAAAGACGCGGACAGTACATTCGCATCTTTCTGTTCACTGACCACTGTTCACTGTTGCGTAGCAACACTCACACGCAAAGCATAAATAGCCACGAAAGCAGGAACTGATTTGCGATGTTGAAGTCGAACGTCTTTTGCATCACTATCGCGTAGACGAGGGATGCGAGAGAAAACAGCATGATTATGCAGCCGAGGGTGTGGCAGGCGCGGGGCTTGACGCTGAAAAATCCGCAGATGCCCGCGACGAAGATCAGCACTCCGAGTGCGGAGGCGAAAATTCCGAGAAGGTCGAGCGCGAGAAGGCTGTTCCACGCCTGAATGACGGAGGAAACGCCCGTGAATATGTATATGAGGCTGATGCAGCCCCTGATCTGTTTATATTTGCTTTTTGCCATTTTTATTTTCCCTTTTCTGTTTGTTTTATTTTACAAGTGTTTACTTTGCGCTGTAGATCGCTTCAACAACGGCTTTATCAACTTCGGTAAGCCTTCGAAGCTCCGCTGTTCTTGCGCGGAGGGTCGAACGTGCGGCGGTCATGTTCGTATAAAGCGCGCCCGCCGATGATACTATTGCCCTCATGCTGAATTCGGGCTCGTCGGGATCGAGCGGCGCGGGATGATAGGCGCGTTTTGCGAACGCCGCGACCTTCGGGTCATACGCGATCATTATTGCGGGCACGCCCGCGATCGACGAAAATACGCCGCTATGAAGCCGCATTCCGATCGTGAAGGAGCAATTTTCGATGACGGAAATGATGTGACCCGCGCGCATACGCGGAAGGATGATCCCGCGCTCCGCGCGGCGGCAGAGCTTTTCGCAAAGGCTGACGTCCTCGGGCGCGAAGGGGATGAAGAGCGGGAGGGCATTTCGTCTGTCGGCGATGACGCGGACGGCGGAGACCACCGTTTCGTATATCTCCTCGGGTGCGCGCGCCTTCTCGCCCCTGTTGAGTCCCTTGAGCGGACGGACGGAAACGGCGAAATACTCGCGCCCTTCGGGGAGTCTTTTCAGGATCGACTCGGGCAGCGGAAGCGGCTCGGTTGCGATCGCGGCATCCGCGGTGACAGCGATACCCTCGGTCTCACATTCCATTTCTTCAAGCAATTCGAGCGAATCGGGATCGCGCAGGGTGACGGCGTCGCAGTTTTCCACCGCGCTGACGGTTTCGTAAGCCGCCTCGTCGCCGATGACGGGTCCGATGCCGCCCGCGTAGATCATCACTCGCGCGCCCTGCTTCGAGGCGAGCCTTGAAAGCAGATAATAGTACCCGAGCGAGCGGTTTGAGGTGCTGTTTTGCAGCAAAGTGCCGCCGCAGAGGATAAAGAGCCTTGTTTTTGCGAGCTCTTTGGCGAGCGCGAAGACGTTATATCTTCCGATCCTCCGCACGCCATCGGGGAGCGCGCCCTTTTTGCCCGCGGGGACGGTCGGCAGAACGCCCTTCGGGAGTTCGGGGAGCGAGTCGAGCACGGCATCGAGAGTTGCGTCGTCGCCCGCGTTGCAAGCGCCGAAATAACCGCAAAGCATCACGCCGCCCCTTTCGGATGCGAGAAGATCCTGCCAGAAAGCATAGGTTTTGTCGGCAAAGATCTCTGCCGAGGCGCGGCGGGTGACATACGCCCTTCCGAACGCGCCGTAAAGTGACCGCTCGCGTTCGCCCGCGCAGAGCAAACGCTCGACGGCAAGGCGCAGAGTTTCAAGATCTGTGGGAGCGCCGCCGCGACAGGTGAAATTCGTCTCCTCGGCGCGGCGCAGATTGGTTTCGTCAAGCACGCCGTCGCAGCCCATATCCGAGCAAAGAACAACGGGCACGCCCGCCGCCATCGCCTCGAGCGCGGCGCGGGACGATCCGACGAAAATATCGGCGCGGGCAAGCACGGCTTGCATATCGAGCACGCTTCCCGCCATTGTAACGGCTCCCGGCGACTGCGAATTTGCAAGTCTTGCCGCCTCGCGGAGCTCCCCGAGTTTCTCGCCGCCGCCAACGACGGTCAGGGTCGGCTCAAGCTCGGGGTGATCCTTGCAGATGCGCGGCATCAGCTCGCAAAGCAGAGTCGGGCAAAGCGCGGTGTCGCCGTCAAGCCTGCTTGCCGTGACGATCCGCAATCGGCGCGAGGGCTGATGCGGTGGGACGTCGGTATCGACGCCGTTGGTGATAACCTCGACGCTTGCGGGCTCGAGCTTGTACTTTTCAACAATGAAGCTTTTGACGTCCTCGCTGACCGCAATGGTGCGTCTGCCCCAAAGGGTGAAGGCGCGGCGAGGGGGCGCGGGATCGTAAAATCCGTGCGCCGTGACGGCAAAGGGCGGAAAACCGCCGCGTTTTGAAAGCATTCCGCAAATAAACTGCGGGATCCTGCCGTGTGCGTGGACAATGTCGTAGCGCCCCTCGGTTGCGATCTGCCAGATGGCTTTTGCAGATTTCGTGACGGAAAAAATATCTTTTTTATCAAGCGGCAGAACGGTGTGCTCGACCTGCGCCGAGATCAGCGCGGGGAGATAAGCTCCGCCCGCCGAAAGAATATGAACGTGATTTCCACGCCGCCGTAAAACGCGCGCAAGCGTCAGCACGTGCGTTTCCGCACCCCCAATGCCCATCCGCGTTGCAACAAGCAATATTCTCAAGCTCACCGCCTCCTTTTATAATCAGCCAATTGTAAAACTGCGTTTTACAATTGATACGCGCGCTTATCGCCGCCGCCAAAATCAAAGATTTTGACGGCTCCCCTCGGCGCGCGGGCTCGCCCTGCTCGCCTAAAAGGTGTTTTTTCGGTCGGCAAAGCCGCCGAAAAAACGGATTTTCAAATTATTTGCGTATTTTTACAATCAGCTATAAGTAAGTATAATTAATCATTATATATTATAACTTATTTTGGCAGGAAAATCAACAGTAATGGAAAAGTTTTCGGGAAAATTCGACAGGGTAAGGAGAAAGTTGAAGTAAAGGTCTATCAGCGAGTGCGAACAAAGCGTTCTGGGTGTCCCCTCATCACCCTCTGCGGAGGGAGCTTCTCCCAGGAGAAGCCTTGGGTTTCTGTGAGCTTCGTTAGGAATTATCTAATCTTCGTATTATTTGTTTAATTGAAATTTGCCTTGTCAAATTTCTACCTTTGCGTTCCGCGTCAGCGGAATATTTAGTTCGCGCGAAGCGTGTATTTAGCTTTTGCATAGCAAAAATTTAGCATTTCTCTGAGAGAGAAATATTTAGCTTCAGGCGACAGCCTTTTACTTAGGCTTCTCCTGGGAGAAGCTCCCGCCGCAGCGGGTGATGAGGGGACACCAAGTGCGTCTATGTTCGCACTTGCTTCAATTATTCATTTTTCATTTTTCATCATTCATTATTCATTTGACCAATCTCGATTATTGATGAATAATGAATAATGAAGCCGCTTCGCTGATGAACCACACCTGCGGTGTATGAATAATTATTAATTAGCAAGTACTTTTTTCTATACAGTACAGTTGAGTACAAAGTAATATTAATTCTCCTCTCGCGATCCGCCAAAAAATTATACAAATTTCACAAGTTTGTGCAAAAGTGAGAAAGTTGACGATATTCAATTTTTTTCAAAAATCCTATTGACAAGGAGTTTTCCACAGGTAAAGTTTTCCGCTTCACCCTCAAAAAGCCTTGATTTTGCCTTGAAAAGCGATACTTTTACACAGTTACCACAAAGTTTTCCACAGACCGTGGGGAAAATAAGAAAAAAGCAGATCGCTTTTTGTCGGATATACAAAGTGCACAAAAAAGGCTGTGGAAAAGGTTGGGGCGGGTCGGATTTTTTTGAAAAACCTTTGACTTTGCGGAGTATATGTGATATAATTAAATTGAGAAAATATATTCACTCCGAAAGGAAGATAAAAATGGAAAACAACCGCTTTGAAAACCTCAAAAATTATCCCGCTCCCGCTCTTCCCCGCTCGATCTTTGCGGGCGAATGGACCAACGGCCACATTCAGGGCATCGCCGTTGACACCGAGCGAAAGTACATATATTATTCCTTCACCACCGTCCTTGTCAAGGCGGATATGCAGGGCAACGTCATCGGCACCGTTGAGGGTCTGACAGGTCATCTTGGTTGCCTCGCATTCAACGGCGGCGACAACTGCGTTTGGGGCTCGATCGAATACAAGCACGACTCGATCGGCAAGGGCATCATGGCTCGCACGGGCATCAAGATCGCCGAGGAGGACGCCTTTTACGTTGCCATTTTCAACGTTGACAAGATCGACCGCATCGGCATGGACGCCGAGGCTGACGGCATCATGACCGCCGTATACCTCCCCGACGTTTGCGAGGACTTTGACTCCGAGGGTGAGCAGGGTGCTCCCCACCGTTTTGCCTGCTCGGGCATCGACGGCGTCACCTTCTCGCCCCGTCCCGGCGAGCGTCAGGTATCGCCCTATATGCTTTACGTCGCTTACGGAATCTACAACGACGTAAACCGCGACGACAACGACCACCAGGTCATTCTTGAATACGATTGGCGCAAGATCAAGCCCTTCGCGAAGCCCCTCACCCAGGGTGAGCCTCACCACAGCGGTGCAAGATGCGAAAACAAGCTCTTCTTCTACACCGGCAACACCAACTGGGGCGTACAGAATCTTGAATACGACACCTATCTTGACGCGTGGCTCGTTGCGGTCTACAAGGGCAACAAGGAAAAATTCCGCAACCCGCCCATGTTCATCATCGACCGCAAGATCGCGCCCGAGATGGGCGAGCTGAAGGGACTTTGCGGCCGCGAAGGACTCCTCCTGACCGGCGCGCCCATCGGAATCGAAGACCCCGCCACCGGCGTATACGGCTGCGACTTCCCCCGCGGTTCGACCGGAATCGCCGCTCTCGGAAACGGTTACTATTATTTCTCATTTGACAAAAAAGTAAAGCGCGACGAGGTCAAATACTGCTCGTCCGACATCAAGCTCTGCCGATACACGGGCGAGGGGGAGATGTTTGAGGCGGTGGAATGATTAGTTGCTAGTTGCTAGCTGCTAGTTGCTAGTTGAAGGTAACTTTTTTCGCTTCGCTCAAAAAGTGATTTTATTTATAATTGAGGTAGTAATAATGAAATGTCCTTGGTGCGGTAGAGAAATGGACAAAGGCTTCGTGCAAAGCGCGCGGCCTGTAATTTGGAGTCCGGACAAAAAGAAGCTGGTATTTTCCGCAACAACATCCGACGATTTCACTATCAGCAAAGGATATTGGAATGGTTGCTTTGCCGAAGCATACCATTGCCCGAAGTGTAAAAAGGTTGTTATTTCTACCGATGAATAAGGTGTTTTGAGGATTGCGGCATCACTATTGTCTATGTTTGCACTCGGGGGCAGGGGTGAAGGGGGCGCAGCCCCCTTCACCTGAAACGATGTCATCCTGAGGCGGCGTCCGCAGACCGCCTGCCGCCGAAGGATCTCGTGCCGACCGAGTTGTTCCTCGGGCGGCGCGGTGCCATAACGAAGAAGTCTGCTGTGAACCAAAAAACAAAATTATACCACCAAATGTAATCACTATGGACACAAAAACATATTACGTTTACATTGAAGCAAACAAAAGAAAACGTGTTTTTTACGTGGGCATTACAAACAACATCATTCGTCGCGATAAGGAACACGAAAACAAAGTGCACGAATTTGGATATACCGCAAGGTATAACGTCAACAAATTGGTGTACTATGAAAGATACCACGACGTAAACAAAGCAATAGCAAGAGAAAAATCCCTCAAAGGAATAAATCGGCAAAAGAAACGCGATCTCATTCGTGCAGTCAATCCGAAGTATGATGATCTGAGTGAAGCTTGGGCGCGAGAATTTCGCACACCGGCGGGTGCAGAACAGACCACTTCGTAATGGCACCGCGCCGCCCGAGGAACAACTCGGTCGGCACGAGATCCTTCGGGCGTATATGCCTGCGGGCACGCCCTCAGGATGACATCGTTCTTCTTTTGCAGGGGGCTGCGCCCCCTGTACCCCCACTTTGCAAGTGCGAACAAAGTATTCGTAGCGTATATTTTTATTTAGTTCGATTATAATTTCAATATTCAAAACACTCAACCACAAATCCCGCGATTATATTATAGCCTTCCCGCTTGCGGGAGGGTTGGGTGGGTATACAGTTGCCTTGCGAAAATTCTTCGCGCGGCAAAGGGTGACAGGAGCGCGTACTTGCCTTCGGCAAGTTGCAACTCTTGCTTGTCGGCTCCCGCCTCCATTTTCCTTCGGAAAACCGCAAGAGCTGCACTTCCCTACATTCGGGAAGTATTGACTCTGTCCAAACAGGAGAAGCAGAGCTTCACCTGTTTGAAGCACGGTAGCGAGAGCTGAAGCTCTCGCATTAGTCCGAGGCTCTGCCTCGTGCTCCGCCACCTTTTGAAAAAGGTGGACGAAAACTTTCCCGCTACTGTTGTCTTTTATTTTAATGGAAATTTCCGAGCAACGCGAGGAAATTCTTCTTAACTCTGCATTCTGCACTCAAAAAAGGAGTTGATCGTATGCCCCAATTTAATATGAAATTGCCGCGTGCGGTCAATTTCGCTTTGACTAAACTCGAATCTTTCGGTCACGAGGCATTCGTCGTCGGCGGGGCGGTGCGCGATGCTATGCTCGGGCGGGCTTTGCACGACTACGACGTCACCACCTCGGCATCGCCCGATGAAATCAAGTCGGTCTTCGCCGATTTCCACACGATACTGACGGGCGAAAAACACGGCACCGTGACCGTCGTCATCGAGGGTATGCCCCTCGAGATCACCACTTACCGCATCGACGGCGACTACACCGACGGGCGGCGTCCCGACTCGGTTGAGTTCACGAAAAATATTACCGAAGACCTCGCGCGGCGCGATTTCACCGTCAACGCGATGGCGTATTCGCCCACACGCGGTCTTTGCGATCCTTTCGGCGGTGCCGATGACCTCAAGGTCGGCATCATCCGCGCCGTCGGCGATCCCGTTCGGCGATTCACCGAGGATTCGCTCCGCATTTTGCGCGGATTCCGCTTTGCGGCGCGGCTCGGGTTTGAGATTGAAGAAAAAACTCTTTCTGCGGCAAAAAGCGAGCGAAAACGCTTATCAGCCGTCAGCGCGGAGCGTATCGGAGGCGAGATCCTCGGTCTGCTTTCGGCAGAAAAGCCTGCGCGCGCACTCGCGCTGATGCATTCGGCGCACGTCCTCGGCGAGGTCATACCGCGCGCGTATTTTGAAACTCTGGCGCGCACGGGCTTTGCGGCGCTCGACTTTATCCCCGACCGCTTCCCCGCGGGGCTTTATCTGAAAAAGGAACGCGAAGAAGCCGCCGCGCTCGGATTTCTCTCCGCGCGGGCGCATCTTGCGGCTATCCGCCTCGGAATGCTCCTTCGCGACAGCGACCGCGATCTTTCGGTCGAGATTCCGAAAAAACTGAAAATGAGCACCGAGCTTTCGGCGGTCACAACAGCTTGCGCTTCGGGAACCCTGCCCAAACGCGGCGATCCCGCCACGGTTCGCACCTACGCCTCGGGGCTGACGGGCAAGATCACCCCGAAATTCGCATATTTCATCCTTCTTGCTGCGGGTGCTCGCGGAGAGCGATTGCTTTCGGGCGAGAGCGCGATGACTGCGGCACAAAATCTCTTTGAGTGTGCCGAAAAGGGCGAGCCGATGTCGATCTCCGAGCTTGCCGTCAGCGGGCGCGATCTGCTTGACTGCGGAGTTGCACCGGGCGCGCGGGTTGGCGAAGTCCTTTCCGAGCTGCTTGCGGCGGTGCTTGCAAATCCCGATTTCAACACGCGCGAAAATCTTCTCTCGCTCGTGCGCGATATGGTGAGGTAAAAAATGAAACTTATCAAAGACAGATTTGAATACAGCGGCGGCAGTCTTGCCTACCGCATTTATGAGCCCGAAGGCGAGATTCGCGCGATCCTTCAGGTCTCGCACGGTATGCGCGAATACGTCGGCAGATACGAGAGCTACGCCGAGCATCTTTGCTCACTTGGGATCGTTCTTGCGGGCAACGACCACCCCGGCCACGGCGAAAGTGCCGCTTCGCTCGACGATCTCGGCTTTTTCGCCGAAAAGGACGGCGTTGAGCTGACTGTTGAAGGTCTGAGGACGATGTCCGAGCTGCTTCTCGAGCGTTACGAGGGCAAGCCCCTCATTCTGCTCGGGCACTCGATGGGCTCCTTCCTTGCAAGGCTTTATCTTTCGCAGTACGCGGAAAACCTTGCGGGCGCGATCATCATGGGCACGGGCGGCCCCGACGCTCCCACGGGCGCGGGCATTGCGCTTGCGAACATCATCTCCCTTTTCCGCGGCGAGAGGCACAGAAGCAAGCTTCTCTCATCGATCCAGTCGGCGGGCTATCTTAAAAGATGCGGCAAGGGTGCCGATCCTGCCGCTTGGCTGACCCGTGACAGCGAGATCACGGCAAAATACAACAACGACAAATATTGCAACTACCTCTTCACCGTTTCGGGCTACCGCGATCTTTTCCGTATGCTTGAGGCGGTCAGCCGCGAGGAATGGGCGCCCACAGTTCCCACCGATCTGCCCATCCTGCTGATCAGCGGCGAGGACGATCCCGTCGGAGGCTACGGCAAGGGAGTCCTGAAGGTTGCGGGAGCGCTGACGGGTGCGGGAGCGCGAAAGCTTACGACGGTCATCATCCCCGGCGCGCGCCACGAGGTTCTCAACGAGACTGACCGCGAGGAGACTTTTGCCCTCATCGACCGCTGGATCGACGAGGTTTTGGCGGAGCTTCCCTTCGAGGAGACCGAAACCTTCTCCGAGATCGAGATATGAGCGCGTTTTACGAGATAAAAAGGACCTTTGAGGGTCGCTTTTACTACGAATTCCGCTCGACCGAGACCCGCCTTCTTCTTCGCGGAGGCGAGCGAAGCACGCAGGCGCTCTGCCGCGCCTCGATAGCCTCGCTCCGCATCATCTGCGACAGTCCTCTTGAGGACGTCACGGGCTGCCTCGGCGCACCGACCGAGCTTCTCGGCTACCCGAAATTCAAGGCGGAACGCCGCGGCCGCGGAGTTTACACCCTCTCGCTCTACGCCAAAAACGGCAAATGCGTCGGCAAAAGCCCCGACTGCTCCACCGCCACCGCCGCCCTCGACCTCTATAACTCAATCCAAAAATACGCCCGATACGCCCCCACCCGCGAAAGGATCGGGGGATATCCGAAGCATATGTAAAACACAGCTTTACAATTGGCTGAAAAGGAGTAAAAAATGCAGAATTTCGAACACACCCCAACCGTTAAGCGCAAGAGGTTTTTAATTAATTTTGCCTTTTTCGCTCTCATTTTCGCGCTTTCGATATGGATTATAAGATATGCGCTGCCCGAGCTTTTTCCCTTCTTTGTCGCCTTCATCGTGACGATGATATTGCGGCCTGTCGTGCGCTTTCTGCACAAAAAGCTGAAGCTGAGTTCGCGCGTGCTTTCGGTCATACTCGTCATACTTTTCTACGGCACGATCGGTGTCATCGTCATCTGGATGCTCGTTGAGATCGTTTCCTTTGCCGCAGAGAAGATAAAGGATCTGCCCTCCTTCTTTCAGAATCAGATAACTCCTTTTCTGAACGATCTGTTTGACGAGATCCAGGAGATACTTCACAATTTCGACCCCGAAATGGCTCTTGACTTCGATGACACGGCAAATTCGCTGATCTCCACCATCGGAAGCACTATTATGAGCTTTTCCGGCAAGATCGTGGGAAAGCTGACCGACGTTGCGGTTAGCGTCCCCTCCTTCCTGCTCAACATCGTCATCATGATCGTTGCCACCATCTTTTTGCTTGTTGACTTTGAATCGATACTTGCCTTCATCAAAAAACAGCTCCCCGAAAAGACCAACGAGCTGCTTCATAACATCGGCGCGCATCTCGGAAAGGTGCTCAAAAAGTACATCCTCTCCTATTCGCTCGTTATGCTCATCACATTTGCCGAGATCTTCGCGGGGCTTTCGATCATCGGAGTCAGATACGCGGCGCTGATCGCAGTGCTGATCGCGGTTTTCGACATTCTCCCCGTCGTCGGCTCGGGACTCATCATCGTTCCGTGGGCGATCATCAGCTTCATCATTGGCGACATCGGCATCGGAATCGGACTCTTCATCCTTTGGGCGGTGCTTTGCGTGGTCAGACAGATCATCGAGCCGAAGATCGTGGGCAACAGCGTTGGTATGCACCCATTCCTGACGCTCTTTGCGATGCTTGCGGGTAACTTTATCTACGGCGGCATCGGAATCCTTCTGCTCCCCGTCACCATCGCGCTCTGCCAGAGCCTTAACAGCGCGGGCGTGGTCAAGCTCTACAAGACCGCCGAACCCGAGCCCGAGGAGAACGACCCCCTCAGCCAGGCGATCACCAAGGGCGTTGACGCCGCGGGTGTTTGGATCACAAGGCCTTTCAAGAAGAAGCTGAAGGCGAAGAAGCATTCTTCGGGGAAGAAAAAAGAGTGAACAGTGGACAGTGAACAGAAAGATGCGGGCAAATAATTTTGTTCAGTACGTCTGAAACGCTGTTTACTGCAAAACTGAAATAAACAAAAGAAATCGGATATTTTGAAGCATTCTTCGGGGAAGAAGAGTGAACAGTGGACAGTGGACAGTGAACAGAAAGATGCGGGCAAATAATTTTGTTCAGTACGTCTGAAACGCTGTTTACTGCAAAACTGAAATAAACAAAAGAAATCGGATATTTTGAAGCATTCTTCGGG
>JAFQGP010000049.1 GCA_017415485.1 Clostridia bacterium | reverse complement strand
TGTCCGGTTTCAGCGCATCGGTAAGTCGAATGTGTCAGAGCATCGGTAAGTGAATGTGTCAGCGCATCGGTAAGTCCAAGGCAAAAATATGGTATAATAACCGTCGAAAGGCGGTGACAAAATGTCTTGGAAGGAAACCGATGTGATGAAAGAAAAAGAAAAATTTATCGATGCTGTGATCAAAGCTGAAAAACCTTTTAAGTACATTTGTGAGGACTTCGGAATATCCGAGAAAACAGGTCACAAATGGAAAAATCGTTTCTACGAAGAGGGTAAGCTCGGTCTTTATGAGAAAAGTCGTGAGGCTGAAAATCACCCTAACGCTTTGCCCGAAGATACTGTGATCGCGATCATTCAGTTGAAGACCGCGCATCCATATTGGGGTGCAAAAAAGATTTTGGAGCTCTTCAAAAAGTCTCGCAGAAACGCAGAAGTTCCGTCTTTGAGCAGCGTTAACAGAATTCTCTCTAAAGCAAATCTTATCAAGAAAAGACGTGTTAAACCTGTTTCTGTAGATTGCCGAAGACTGCATGCCCACATTCAACCTCAAAAGGTCAATGATGTTTGGGCGATCGACTTCAAAGGCTATTGGAGATCCGATGGTGAAATATGCGAACCCTTCACAGTTCGCGAACTGGTTTCAAGAAAAATACTTTGTGTAAAGCTGATGCAAAGTAAGTCTTCCGAGGCTGTAAGAGCTGTTATGACCGATCTTTTCAAGAAATATGGGCTTCCAAAGGTCATAAGAAGTGACAATGGCACGCCTTTTTCCTCTCCAAACGGGGTTTTATCTCTCACAAGCCTCTCTGCTTGGTGGATCACTCTGGGTATTACTCCCGACAGAACCGAGAAAGGCTCTCCGGGTCAGAATGGATCTCTTGAGAGAATGCATGCGGATATTGCTCGCGAGATCGAGGGTAAAGTACGTGGCGGTGTTCTTGCAAATCAAGCTATAATTGATGCTTGGGTCGAGGAATACAACTCGGTTCGTCCCAATGAAGCGATCGGCATGAAGACGCCGGATGAAGTATTTATACCCTCTGAAAGAAAGTACATAGGTGATTACGAGGAGATCGAGTATCCTTTAGGATTCTTGACCAGAAAAGTGACAGCCGGCGGTGAGATCGTTTTGAACAGCATTCGTATCGCTATCGGGCATTCGTTGAGAGGTCTGTATATTGGGCTTAAGCCTTTGGAGAACAATTCATACGAGGCTTATCTTGCTGACTTTATCCTCGGAACTGTTGATATGAACTCCTGTTGCTTTTTCCCGCTGGATGTGTTAAAATAGTAGGCTGGGGAGGGCGAAAACACACTTGTGTTTTCACCCGTATCCATTATATTTTTGCTGCTTCGTCAAGGTAGTATTGTAAACTTTTCGCGGGGCGAAAACTTTACAATCTCCACCTTGACGAGGACTTACCTTCGATTCCTACTGGCTTACCTATCCTCTGACACAAATCACTTACCGATGCGCTGATTTTTCATTGCCCGCATCTTTCTGTCCACTGTCCACTAACCACTGTCCACTTTTTACTGCCTGTAATCCTTCAGGAAATCCCCAATATCCCTGATCGCCTGCGCCATCCTCTCTGCATCGGGGAGCATTACGATTCTGAAATGGTCGGGTGTCGTCCAGTCAAAACCGCTTCCGGGAACGATGAGGATGTGCTTTTGATGGAGCAGATCGAACGCGAACTTCTTATCCGAAGAAATATTGAACTTCTTGATATCAAGCTTCGGGAAGACGTAGAACGCCGCGTTATTCTTTACGCAAGAGATGCCCTCGATCTTCGCAAGCTCGCGCATCGTTGCCGCACTCTGCTCGTAAAGTCTGCCGCCGGGGCGCATCATTGCCTTTGTGCTCTCGGTGTCCTTGAGTGCCGCAGGGATAGCAAGCTGGGGCAGGGTCGTCGAGCAAAGACGCATTGCCGCAAGCTGGAAGATTCCTTCCATATAGTCCTGCGCCCAGTCCTTTCTGCCGGAAAAGATCATCCAGGCACAGCGGAAACCGCAGATAACGTGCGACTTTGAAAGTCCGTTGAAGGTAACCGTGAACAGATCGGGAGCGAGGGATGCGGGCGAGATATGCTCAACGCCGTCAAGCAAAAGCCTGTCGTAGATCTCGTCCGAGAAGATAACGAGGTCGTTCTCACGCGCGATCTTGACCATTTCCTCAAGCACCTCGCGGGGATAGACCGCGCCCGTGGGGTTATTGGGATTGATGATGACCATTCCGCGTGTGCGCGAATTGATCTTCGAGCGAAGATCGTTGAGATCGGGATACCAATGATTTTCCTCGTCACAGCGATAAAAGACGGGCTTGCCGCCTGCAAGGTATGCGGAATTGCTCCAAAGTGAGTAGCTGGGCGCGGGCATAAGAAGCTCGTCGCCGTCATTGAGGAAGACGTTGAGCGCCATCGTAACGAGCTCGCTGACTCCGTTTCCGATATATATGTCGTCGGGCGAAATGCCGACAAGTCCTTTTCCGAGATGATACTCGTAGATCGCCTGTCTCGCCTCGGGCATACCCTTGGGGTCGCAGTAAGCAACGGCGTTATCGAGTCCCGCAAGCATAGCCTCGCGGATGCTATCCGGAAGCGTGAAGCCAAACGTCGCGGGGTTACCCGTATTAAGTCTGAGGACGTCAATGCCCTCTTTGATCATCTTTTGAGATTCAACGTAAAGAGGCCCACGGATATCCGAATGAACATGATCCATTTTGTGTGCGCGGTTGATCATTTTCTTTCTCCTTTGCCTGTGAAAAATAATTAAATATTATTTTATCATTTATTGAAGCGGTTGTCAAGGTTTTTGTGGGAATTTTTCGAGGCAAACATAATATATGATAATAATTGCTCAAATTTTTTTGAATTTAGGTTTACAAAAGCAGAATTATGTGGTATAATAAGTATGCCAAACTAACTTAATATGCGTGAGAGGTTTATTCATTTTTGAATAGCCATACTTTTTGTTGCGATTACATATGAATTTGATAAAAACGCAAATTTCATTTATGTAATTGTGGCGAAAAGCCTTTTCACGTAAAGTTAGTTTGGCGACTATCGGAGTTTGCGTTTTTTGTGCGTCTGCTTCGGTAGGCGCACTTTTTGTTTTGAAAAGGAGATGGATTTCAATATCGACAAAAAGAACAGATTTCGATAGTCGCCAAGCTATAATAAAAATCCGCCGCGGCGGATTTTTTCCTTTACGTTCCGCAAAGCGGAACATATCACATCGCGAAGCGATATATAGTATCGTTTGCTTTTGGCAAACGGTATATCGTGCCGAAGGCATATCGTGCGCGCCATAGGCGCGCAAAATGA
>JAFQGP010000048.1 GCA_017415485.1 Clostridia bacterium | reverse complement strand
TTTTATTATATCTCTTTTAATTTTACAATTGACTATTATTTACTATCATAATATAATAACTTATTTTTCACTTTTAGTCAAGAGGAAAAACAAAGTTTTTTGCGTCTTTTGCCGAATTGTCACATTACACATAGAAAGGGCAAAAAAACGCGCAAAATTTCTCTGTCGAAAAAATGTGTTTTGTTCATATTTTTCTTGACTTTGATGCGCATATGTAGTATAATTAAATATATATTTTTTCATTTTATCAGTGAGGTAAAAAATGAAGTACAAAGTCGGTATCGTTATGGGAAGCGACAGCGATCTTCCCGTTATCGAAAAAGCTACGAATACCCTCAGTGCGCTCGGAATCGAATTCGAAGTGCACGTTTATTCCGCGCACCGAACCCCCGACGAGGCGGCACAGTATGCTCAGTCCGCACAGGAAAGAGGAATAGGTGTGCTTATCGCGGCTGCGGGAATGGCAGCTCACCTTGCGGGCGCAATAGCTGCGCGCACCACCCTGCCCGTTATCGGGATCCCCTGCAAATCATCTAACTTAGGCGGCATTGAAGCCCTGTTATCCACCGTACAGATGCCCGGCGGCATACCTGTAGCTACGGTTGCGATAGACGGAGGAGTCAATGCCGCTTTGCTTGCCGCACAGATCCTCGCGCTCTCCGACGAAGAGCTTGACAAGAAGCTGAAAGCTCACCGTCAGGCGCAGTATGAGGGCGTGCTTGCGAAAGATAAAGCGATAGCAGAAAGATTTAATTGAGCGGAACGCAAGTGAAAAGTGTAAAGTGAACAGTGACAAGTTTCGGTAACTTTTTTCGCTGTGCTCAAAAAGTTTTTATTAAAAATTAAAATTTTCGAGCCGCAGGCGAGAAAATTCTCCATAACTTTACACTTTCCACTTTTCACTTTCCACTTATCATCCCCATTTCACCACTATAAAACAAATTTCAAAACATAAAGGGAGAAACAAAAAATGGCAAACAATCTCGTTTACACAGGCAAAACCAAGGACGTATTCGCACTCGAAAACGGCAACTACCTTCTCAAGTTCAAGGACGACTGCACCGGCAAGGACGGCGTTTTTGATCCCGGAGAGAACTCCGTAGGTCTCACCATCGAGGGTGTCGGCGACGTCAACCTTCGCATGTCCATCTATTACTTCGAAAAGATCAACGCCGCAGGCATCAAGACTCATTATATCTCAGCTGACCTCGCAAACACCACAATGGAAGTTGTTCCCGTCAAGCCCTTCGGCAAGGGACTCGAGGTCATCTGCCGCAACAAGGCTGTCGGCAGCTTCTTCCGCCGCTACTCCGACTACATCGAAGAGGGCGCAGACCTTCCCTCCTACGTCGAAATGACCTTCAAGAACGACGCAAAGGGCGACCCGCTCGTAACCAAGGAAGGACTCGTTGTTCTCGGCGTTATGTCCGACAAGCAGTATGACGATATGGCTGATATGACCCGCAAGATCACTAAGATCATCGCTGACGATCTTGCAGAGCGCGGACTCGTTCTTTATGACATCAAGTTTGAGTACGGCTACAACGCAGACGGCGAGGTCATCCTCATCGACGAGATCGCATCGGGCAATATGCGCGTTTACAAGGACGGCGAATATATCGATCCCATGACCCTCTCAAAGCTCTTCTTCGCATAAGAGGTATAAATGGGCGGATTTTTCGGGTGTGCAAAGCGCTCGGAGGCAATTTCTGACGTATTCTTCGGCACCGATTACCATTCACATCTCGGTACTCGGTGCGGAGGAATCGCCTCTTATAACCCCGAGATCGGTCTGCAAAGACAGATCCACAGCATTGCAAACTCACCCTTCAGAACCAAATTTGAAAATATCTTTGAGGAGGTATCGGGAAACAGCGCGATCGGCTGTATCAGCGACTCGGACCCCCAGCCCCTTCTCATTCGCTCGAATCTCGGCACATACGCGATCTGCACGGTCGCAATGATCAACAACTCGGATGAGCTTCTCGCCGAGGTAATGTCGAATTCGGGCCATATAAACGCTATGACCGGCGGTGCGGTCAACTCGACCGAGCTTATCGCCGCCATCATCAACACCAAGCCCTCCTTTGCCGAGGGTATCAAGTACGCGCAGAGCCGCATTGACGGCTCGGCGACCATCCTCATCCTCACCGACGGGGGCAAGATCATCGCCGCGCGCGACCGCCTTGGCAGACTTCCCGTTGAGCTCGGCGTTTGCGAGGACGGCTACTGCGTCGCCTTCGAGGACTTTGCCTACAAGAAGCTCGGCTACTCCGACCTTCGCGAGCTCGGTCCCGGCGAGATCGTCGAGATCACCGCGGACGGCGTCAGCGTTCTTGCCGAACCCGGCAAGGAGATGAAGATCTGCGCCTTCCTTTGGTCATACTACGGTTATCCGACCTCGGATTACGAGAACGTGAACGTCGAGTGTATGCGCTGCCGCAACGGCTCGATCATGGCAAAGCGCGAGGTCGCCGAGGGCAAGACGGAGGGCATCGACTACGTCTGCGGAGTTCCCGATTCGGGCACGCCCCACGCGATCGGCTACGCAAACGAGAGCCACATCCCCTTCGCGCGCCCCTTCATCAAATACACCCCCACCTGGCCGAGATCCTTCACCACCCCCTCGCAGGTCAACCGAAACAAGGTCGCAAAAATGAAGCTGATCCCCGTCAGCGAGCTGATCACGGGCAAAAATCTGCTCTTCGTTGACGATTCCATCGTCCGCGGAACACAGCTTCGCGAGACGGTTGAGTTCCTTTATGACAACGGCGCGGCATCGGTCCATATGAGAAGCGCGTGCCCGCCGATCATGTACGGCTGCAAGTACCTGCACTTCTCCCCCTCGAGAAGCGACGACGAGCTGATCGCGCGCCGCATCATCTTCGAGCTTGAGGGCGAAGAGGGCATCAACCACATCGACGAATACTCCGACGGCTCGACCGAACGCGGCAAAGCCCTCCGCGAGACGCTTTGCAAGAAGCTCAACTTCGCCTCCCTCGACTTCCAGACCCTCGACGGCATCGTCGAGTCGATCGGCATCGACCGCGATAAGCTCTGCACCTATTGCTGGAACGGCCGCAGCTAACCCACCCAACTAAAACAGCGGAAAGTTTTGATCGAACTTTTTCAAAAGTTCGCGGTTTCTTAAGGCGGAGCCTTAAGTCGAGCTCCGCAGAGCTCGAAACTCCCCCGCGCTTCGAACCGACTGCGCCCCGCAGGCGGTTCGGAAGGAGTCAAACCTTCCGCCGGAAGGTTTGCGCTCCTTCACCCCCTTTTAGTTGAAGTAAAACTACCATATTATAATTAAATAAGGAGCAACACTATGAAAAGAATTTGCATCTGCTTGATCGCATTATGTATCCTTTGCACTTCTGCTGCTCTGAATTTGAGCGCAGAAAGCGCATCAATTACCGATGCCGAAGTCGCAAAGCTGGTTCGCAGCGCCATAAACGTCCATGACATAACCTGCGTTACCTGGATATTCGGCAGTATGGATAAACACATCAATTATTATTCAAGCATCGACCCGAGCAAACTGATCGGCGGTTCTCTTGAGGGGTTCCAAGAGCACATAAATACCATATATGCACCCCAAAAGGCTGAGGAATATTGGTCTACAAACTTTTTCTTCCCCGGCGAACCCCGCTTTATCGAGGACGAACAAGGGACTTTGTATATGGTGTTTCCCATTCCTCAGCGATATCCCTTCTATTACGGAGAGATTGACGAGATCAAGGTTGAACTGATCGAATCAAACGGCGAAACCGCAATGGCAAAAGTATATGTTGCTATAACCGACCTTTCTGTAGAGGATCTGGACTTCCCCGTATACGATGCCTGGGTCGAATGCAAATTTGAGAACACCGCCGACGGATGGCGAATCTCGGATTGTGCATTTTTCGATATGCTGCTCTCTTTTGACAGCAATTTCGAGTGGACCGCAGTCGATTCTCCCGACACCGGCGACACGGTGACCGAAAAGACCGTCATCCTCCTTCTGCTTCCCCTCTCGTGCCTACTCCCCGCCGTTTGCATAACACGCAGAAGAAAAATTTTTGCAAAGCAAAAATTTTTCAATTAATACACGTTCGCCGCAGGCGAACATATCGTGCCGAAGGCATATCGTGCCGAAGGCATATCGTATCGAAGATATATCGTGCCGAAGGCACCAAAAAACGACGTTCAGAATGCTGAACAATGACATTCGCACTATAATTAAAGCCCACCCGCTTGTGACAATGCTGTCAACTTAAAAGGATCCCCTCGAAAAGAAGTACTAACATAGCTTTCCCCAGTGTCCCCTCATCACCCGCTGCGGCGGGAGCTTCTCCCAGGAGAAGCCTTTGGGGTTACTGATAGCTTCGTTTTGTTTTACCTAAACTTCGAATATTTTTTAATATTTTTTAGTTTAATTGAAATTTGCGCTAGCAAATTTCCACCTTTGCATTCCGCTTCAGCGGAATATTTAGCTCGCGCGAAGCGTGTATTTAGCTTTTGCATAGCAAAAATTTAGCATTTCTCTGAAAGAGAAATATTTAGCTTCAGGCGACAGCCTTTTACTTAGGCTTCTCCTGGGAGAAGCTCCCGCCGCAGCGGGTGATGAGGGGACACC
>JAFQGP010000047.1 GCA_017415485.1 Clostridia bacterium | reverse complement strand
GACCTCCCACGACAGCACGATATTATAGCGTTGATTAAATTCAGAAAATATAATGTTATTTTCTTGATTCAATACACAGCAATAATGGAATTGGGCTTGGGAGGTCGAGGACGCCCTCCCCTACAAACTCGTAATGTTATTGTATTAATAGGATTATTTTGCCGCTCGTTCTTCGGTCAAATTAAACTCAATCAAATTCTGAATACGCTCGGTGTTTTCGTTTGATGCCCATTCTTTGAGGGAGGGGCAGGGGAATTTTTCACACTTGCCGCAATGGGCGAGGTTTTTTTCTGCCGCGCAATCGTAAAGGTCGCATCTGCCGTTCCATACGGTCTTGCCCTCGGGTGCAACCTTTCGGCATCCCGCGCAGGCTTCGTCTATGTAAAACTTACAAGCGTTGCAGTCGATGCCGCAGACGGACAGGTTTTTCATTTGATGTATACCTTATTACCCTCGATCTCAATCTTTCCGTCGCAGAAAAGGCGGACGGCTTCGGGGAGGATCTTCCACTCGGCTTCCTGCATGATGCGGAGCTGGAGAGTCTCGGGGGTGTCATCCTGCTTTACCTCGACTGCCTTTTGGAGCACGATGGGGCCCGCGTCGCATTCGGGGATGACGATGTGAACCGTCGCGCCCGAAACCTTGACGCCCTTTTCGAGCGCGGCTTCGTGAACGTGGAGGCCGTAAAATCCCTTTCCGCAGAAGGAGGGGATCAGCGCGGGGTGGACGTTGAGGATGCGGTTCGGGAACGCCGCGTAGACCTGCTCGTCAAAAATGGTCAGGAAGCCCGCAAGCACGACGAGGTCGATGCCTGCCGCGGTCAGTGTTTCGGCAAGAGCCTTCGAATATGCGGCGATGTCGGCGTAATCTTTTCGGGGAAGAACGACGGAGTCGATCCCGTTCTGTGCCGCACGCTCAAGCGCGTAAACGCCGGGTTTGGATGCGAGAACGAGGCTGATCTTACCCGCTCCAAGCTCACCGCGCTTCTCGGCGTCGATCAGAGCCTGAAGATTCGTTCCGCCGCCGGAGACGAGGACGGCGATTTTGGTTGTTCTGCTCATTGTTTGTACTCCAATTTTGTTTTGTGGTTTGTCGTTGAAAGTGGACAGTGGACAGTGAACAGTGGACAGTGAAGGAGAATTTCCGTCGCCTGCGGCTCGGAAATTTCCGATTTTATTATATTTCGCTTTGGGGTTCATTTCGCGATATAATTTCGCATATCGCGGTATACCCTCCCAACCCTCCCGCAAGCGGGCGGGCTTTGGTAAAAGTGCGAATCTTATTATTCGGTATTTTTATCAATGTGACAAGTGTACGGATATAACCCGCGTCTTTCTGACTACTGTCCACTGACCACTGTTCACTTAAATAATCTCTATCTGCTCTCCGCCAATCTCATCTGCGGAAACGATCTCTCCGATGACGTAGGCATCCTCGCCGTGAGCTTTGAGGATCTCGAGGGCGGTTTCAACCTGATCGGCGGGGACTACAACGCTCATGCCGACGCCCATGTTGTAGGTGTTGAACATATCGCGCTCGGGGATGTTGCCCCATTTTGCGATCATATCGAAGATGGAAAGGATGCGTACTGCGCTCTTGTCGATCTTTGCGCCGAGTCCTGCGGGGATCGATCTCGGGATATTCTCGTAGAAGCCGCCGCCCGTGATGTGGGAGATGCCCTTGACGTCAACCTTCTCAAGGAGTGCAAGGATGGACTTGACGTAGATGCGGGTGGGAACGATGAGGGCTTCCGCGATGGTCTTTCCGCCAAGCTCCTCGCGGGGGACATAGAGCTCGGGGTTGTTGTTGTCGATGTCGAAGACCTTACGGCAGAGCGAAAAACCGTTGGAGTGGATACCGGTGGAGGGAAGAGCGATAACGACGTCGCCCGCCTTCATCTTGGTGTTGTCGAGGATCTTCTTTTTGTCAACGATACCGACTGCGAAGCCTGCGAGGTCATAGTCCTCGACGGGCATCATGCCGGGGTGCTCTGCGGTCTCGCCGCCGATGAGAGCCGCGCCCGACTGAACACAACCCTCGGCAACTCCGCCGACGATCGAGGCGATCTTTTCGGGGATATTCTTGCCGCAAGCGATGTAATCAAGGAAGAAGAGGGGACGCGCGCCGCAGCAGATGATGTCATTGACGCACATAGCAACGGCGTCGATGCCGATGGTATCGTGCTTGTCCATGAGTATTGCGAGCTTGACCTTGGTGCCGCAGCCGTCGGTGCCGGAAACGAGCACGGGCTCTTCCATACCTGCGATGGGCAGACCGAAGCAGCCGCCGAAGCCGCCGACGTCGTCAAGGCAGCCCTCATTTTTGGTTCGTGCGATATGTTTTTTCATAAGCTCGACAGCGCGATAGCCGGCGGTGATGTCAACGCCTGCCGCTGCGTAGCTGTCGGATTTGGAGTTGGAATGTAACATAGTTGTTTGTCCTTTCGGAGATTTTGGTTGTTTACTTGGCTGTTTGTCGTTGAAAGTGGACAGTGGACAGTGGACAGTGAACAGTGAAGGTGAATTTCCGTCGCCTGCGGCTCGGAAATTTCCGATTC
Organism: Clostridia bacterium; assembly: GCA_017415485.1. Lineage (GTDB taxonomy): Bacteria > Bacillota > Clostridia > Oscillospirales > CAG-272 > CAG-390. Next base: position 119 of record JAFQGP010000047.1, on the reverse strand, counting down.
TAATTAAAACAAAAGTCAACAGCAGCGGGAAAGTTTTCGTCCACCTTTTTCAAAAGGTGGCAGATTCTTAAGGCGGAGCCTTAAGTCGCCGTCCGCAGACGGCGAAACTCTCCTGCGCT
>JAFQGP010000046.1 GCA_017415485.1 Clostridia bacterium | reverse complement strand
GAAACTATCTGAAAACGGGTGAACTGATCGAGATAATTTTTCCCGAATACGAAGTACGCTACATTGCCATAAATGACGGCGTAGATACCGCGCGGGAGGACAACGAGTTTACCCCGTTGCGAAATTGGTTTAACGAATTTTATGCCCGCGACACATCAAAGAAAATTCGCGCTGTCAAGCAAGCGAAAGCACAAAAGGGCGAGCGAGTAAACGGCGAAGTGCCTTACGGCTACATAGCAGACCCAAACGACCGCAATCATCTGATACCCGACCCCGAAACCGCACACGTTGTCAAACAGATTTTTGCCTTGTATGTAGGCGGGGCGCGTATGTGCGAAATTCAAGATTGGTTAAAAGAAAATGAGATTTTGACCGTCGGAGAATTACGCTATCGGAGAACGGGCAGTACACGCCACCCACGCCCACAGCTTAACGCTTGGTATAATTGGCCCGACAAAACCATTTATGATATTCTTACACGCAAAGAATACTTGGGACACACGATTACGGGCAAGACCTACAAGGTATCGTACAAGTCTAAAAAGACAAAGAAAAACCCAGAAGAAAAGCAATATTTCTTTCCGAACACGCACGAAGCCTTGATTGATGAAGAAACTTTTGACCTTGCACAAAAACGGATAGCAACGAGAAACCGACCGACAAAGGTTGATGAAATTGATATATTTTCGGGGCTTCTGTTTTGCGGAGATTGCGGCTACAAAATGTATCTTATGCGCGGGGCGAAAACCCTTGAACGAAAACACGCTTACACTTGCGGCAACTACCGCAACCGAGCAAGAAATGATTTTGTTTGCACAACGCACTATATCCGTAAAAGCATTTTATCCGAAATCGTGCTTGCCGATCTGCAACGTGTACTTTCCTATGTGAAAGAACACGAACAAGACTTTATCCAAACGGCGAATGAGTACAACGCGCAGAGCGCAAAGAAAGCGTTAGCTTCACAGCAAAAGGAGCTTGACAAGGCAGAAATGAGAATGAAAGAGCTAAACCTATTGTTCCGTAAGCTCTACGAGGACAACGCATTGGGTAAGCTCTCCGACGAGCAATTTGCCTTTCTGACTTCGGGCTATGATGATGAAAAAAAGATGCTGACGCGACGGATTGCGGAACTGACCGAACAGATCAACGCCGCCACCGAGCGCAACAGCGACGTAAAACGCTTTGTAGCTCTTGTTCGCAAGTACACGGAAATAAACGAACTGACCTACGAAAACGTCCACGAATTTATTGACCGTATCTTAATTCACGAATTGGATAGAGAAAATAACACAAGAAAAATTGAAATCTTTTACAGCTTTGTCGGTAAGATTGAAAGCGGCGACGAGCCGACCGAAAGCGTTTCCTATTTCCGACAAATAGGAGCCGACGTTAAAAGCTACGCTGTTTAATATATAATCACGAATGAGGTAAGCTAACGTACACCGATATGGTTACGCTATCTTACCTCATCAAAGGATAGCCCGTTCTTTTGAAATTTCCCGTTTACGATCTTTATCATTTTGCATTGTCCTTTCGTGACGAAAAATCTGATATCTATATTGTACCGCAAAAATATGAACTTTTCGATGAGGTACACCTCATGTTTTTTGACAAAATTCGCACATTTGAAAGTTAAGGGACAAGTTCCGTAAATTCCAAACAAGCACTTATTGTAATAAATGTTGGTCGAGAATGAAATACTATAAGAGTGCATAATACGATATAATATCATTTCGGCAAAAAGTTTGAACTTTGCCGAAATGATATTGACTTTTTTCGAGTTTTGCGTATAATAATATATGAGGTGGTAAAACGGCAAAAACAAGCGATTTTGCCGAAATGATATTTGCCGTGAGGTGATGAACGCAATGAAGGATAAGATACTTCAGGAATTAGCAAATAGAAATTCATTCAAACTTAGCGATTTTACCGAGGTGTGCCATAACAATGGGTGCACGCTCGGCGATTCCGCGATCCGCAAACGCCTGCAGGACCTTCTGAAGTCGGGGGAGATCGTACGTGTTGGACACGGTTCCTATTCGGTGAAACGAGAGGACCATACTCACTACTTCTACCGCTACTCTGAGCAGACAGAGAAGATTGTTGAGCAGGTTCACGAAGCACATCCATATTTGAATTTCACTGTGTTTGAGCTCGTCCAGCTCAATGAGTTTTTGAACCATCAGATCGCTCACAATGCCATTTTTGTTTCGGTGGAGAACGAAGTAGCCAACTTCGTTTTCGATACGCTCCGCAAGCTTTATCCGGGCAAGGTCCTGTTGTATCCCTCGGTTGAGACTTACCATCAGTATTGGTCGGATGATATGATCGTGATCACGAGACTGATCACCGAAGCGCCGAATGGTATCGAGAAGCCCTGGCACACGTGCATTGAGAAGCTGTTGGTTGACATAATTGCCGAGCCTGTGATTGCAAACACCGTCAGTGCCGGAGAGCATCCTACGGTGTATGAGGATGCCTTCAAGAAATACGTTATCAATGAAACGCAGCTGTTCCGTTATGCGAAGCGCAGAAGTGCAAGCGGACGGATCAAGAAGTTGATTAAAGAACAAACGACGATT
>JAFQGP010000045.1 GCA_017415485.1 Clostridia bacterium | reverse complement strand
TGATGAAGCCGTAATCGCTTTTGCTTACTGTCACTCATTGATCTGATATGTAAAAATCACCGCCAAATTGTTGACGGTGATTTTTCGAATATTCACTTAAATGACGGTGCGTGAGTTTCACCCGTTGCAAACGTATTCGGTCCGGGGTTCGACATAGAAAAATACATTTTAGCCGCCTTGGTCGTGCCGAAATCACGATTTGATCCCGTTTCCTGCACCTTGTTGAAGGCATCACGGAACATCTGATTGTGCGCTTCTTCACGATTGAGAAGAAAATCAATTGTTTCTCTGACCTTCTTGTCCTCGATCTGACGGTAGAGATATTCATAAACCACTTTGGCTCTTTGCTCCGACGCGATGTTGGAGAGCAGATCGGCGCACAGGTCGCCCGTAACGGTCACGTAATCCGCCGTCCAAGAGTATCCCGAGGAATTGATGAGTCCGGGATTCAGACCGAGCAGAACGTGAGTCTGCACCTCGCCGGCCTGTACCTTGGTCGCGTCCACATCGTGACCGTTGAGTAGATTGATAGTCTGCGCTACCATCTCCATGTGTCCAAGCTCCTCGGCGGCAATGTCAAGGAAAAGATCCTTGATCTCGGGATCCTTGATTCTGAAGCTCTGCGACATATACTGCATAGCCGCCTTAAGCTCGCCGTTGCCGCCACCAAGCTGTTCCTGAAGCAAAACCGCATACTGCGGATTCGGTCTTTCTACCTCTACGGGATGAAATAACTGTTTTTCGTGTTTGAACATATATACCTCCGTTTTTTTATTTTCGTCATTATTATTTCCCAAAATAAAATGATATATGTCACCGCATGTGCAAAAGTTGAGGGTAGCAGCACTAAGCTACCACCCTCGTTAATTATTCAGATAAGGTTTCGATAGCGATTTGAATGCCGAGCTTGAAAGCATATGAAAAGATTGCTTCTTCAGCGTAGCTCGCATATTCGCTCCAACAATCGTCGAACTTTTCGAAAATTTCTTTTTGCTTGTCGGTCATTGTTTTGAGCAGATCATCGTGATGTCGAGCCATATACTCCATAAGCTCTTTCATTTCGGGAGAGTTGTTGCAGCTATCTGTCTGAGGGCAGATATTCCCGTGCCACAGTTCGTTGATGATCGACCTCATTGATAGACCACCTCCCGCAAAACGATCTCCTCTGCGCTTGCTTTGATGTTGTTCATCTCGCAAACCCAACGGAGGATATTGCGACCTTTCAAATCCTCGTCAATACCTTTTTCGGTAGCAAGGTGCAGGATGATACTATCAATCATTTCGGTTGCTTCGAGGTCAATCTTATGTAAATATTTATTCAAGCGACATTCAGAAAGCAGCGTAGTATATCTACCTTTGCGATATTCCTTGATATAATCAAGATGTAACAAGCCGTACTTGCCAATAGTGTAATTTGTCTGATCGAGTAGTACAAGGTTGGGGTAAAAGCATCCGTTTTCTTCACGATAGGTAATTTTCATTATAAATTCCTCACAAATTAATTATTCATACAATAATCAAGCAGCTTTGACTTACATTTTATTTGTGTGAGGATTTCTGACATTCACAGTGGTCTCGGCGCTGACATGGCCGATCATGGCGGACAGCGTCTTGATGTCCATGCCGTTCTCAATCGCCATGGTAGCTTAATATCCGGAAGTTAAAAATGCCGATACCACGGTCCTCGGACTATGGTATCGGCTATTCTTACTATCTTTTTTTATAGATCACAAGCTCCGGGTTTTCCCCGTTTTCCTCATATGTGCAGACGAGGATAAAATCCATATTTGCGGCGATGCCGAAGCATCGGTTGCCGCCGAATTCGCATTCGAGCTGATTTCCGAGATATGTCGCGTTACCGTCAAGGAATTTGACGGTTTTACCGTTCGGAAGGCGGTATTCGAGATTGATGTAGCCTCCGACCAGCGCGTTGAGCTTTTCGACCTTCGGCATACCTTCCACACCGAGTGCGTTGATCTCTTCGATCAGCTTCTGCTTGAATTCATCGAACTTCTCCGCGCCGTCGAGATTTTTATACTTTTTCCAATAGTCGAGCTTCGGGAGCATTTCCTTCATATACGCACGGGCTTGATCGGCGGTGAATGCTTCACTTGCCATATTAGCCACACAGACCTCGATCAGGTCGTCCATATCGTGATACATATATTCTCCGTCTGCGTAACACCACTTGCAGTATTCCTCGTTGAACAGTCCGCTCGGTTCGCGGCTGATCGTGCTGTCCTCAAGCGGCATACCGCAGCATTGACAGATAAGCTTGCGCGGAGAGCCGAGAAGCGTATTGATCGACACGTCAAACAACTGCGAAAGCAGCTTGAGCGTTTCGGTATTGGGCACGGTTTCGCCCGTTTCCCAACGAGAGACCGCCTGCCTTGTCACGAATATCTTTTCCGCAAGCTCCTCCTGCGAAAGACCTTTCTTTGTTCGGAGTTCATAAATTACATCTTTTGTTTCCATAAGCTTCACCGCCCCATTGATTATTGACTATATTATATCATAACCGACCGCAAATTTCAAGCAACTCGCTGTTGCTATGATTCGGGCATTTTTCTGCGCTTCCTTTTATCCCTTGTTGCCTCAAAGCTGACGTTCAGGAGAAACTGAACGACATCATCGGGGGCATCGGGTAAAAGGACGGAGATCCAATGGAGCTTATTCATATGATAGGCGGGATAGACTCCGTCCGCTGTGCCGAAGGAGCCGAACATCTCGGTCGGCAGCTTCATATTGACCACGTCGATCACTTCGTCGCTCTTCTGACCGAATTTTCGGCGCGATACTCGCATCACTATCGCATACCATTTGCGGGTATTTGCGTGTCTGAGCACCGCCGTTTCGAAATCCTCGTCAAAGGGATAGTCGGGCGCGGTGCCGTATGCATCGGCGCAGTATTCAAAGAACTCTTCTCTCTTCATTGCAAAACCTCCGATCGTATTGTCTTAATTATACCACAAATCACCAAAAACTTCAATAGTGGACACACAAAACAACGCTCACGCGCGGGATTTCACCCTTGCGTGAGCGTTGTTTATTTTGATAATGAATCAAACGGGCATCTGATAAAAGTTCAAGTACCAGATCACGGAAAAGATTATGCCGATCGCAAAGAACAAAAGTCCTGTGAACAGAACGCAATGATCGCTCTGCTTTTTCATTTCCGCAAGCTTACGCTCACGGTACTTCGCATAGACCTCGTGCTTCGCTCTGCCCATCGGGATGAACGCCAGAAAAACGTTTCGCATAACGAATCCGATTCCTATAAGCGCGCCCTCGCTGCTGATGAAAAGCATTCCGGCAAACAGCAGCAACAGAATTCCCGCAACGGAAAAACCGTCCGACAATATCTGAATATTTACCGCTATATCGTCCGTGAAAAAACCATCGATCGCAAATACGGCAACCGCTATCAGGGCGGCGACGCTGAAGCACACGAGATATTTTTGTAACAGCTCTTTCTTTTCCTGTAACACTGTATGGTGACCGTCCGTTTCGTTATTTTATCATTTGCTTATACTTTTCTTCCTCGGCATCGTTGCAGTGAACGAAATGTCCGGGCGCGATCTCCCTGAAGGAGGGAGCATCCACGGAATAGTCATGCTCCTCGAGAGGATTATAGGTCACGCGTACACGCTGCTTTTCATAGATCGGGTCGGGCAGCGGGATAGCCGAAAGAAGGGATCTTGTATAAGGATGGAGGGGATTCTTGAACAGCTCATCCGAGTCCGCAAGCTCTACCATCTTACCGAAATACATTACACCGATCCTATCCGAGAAGTACTTGACTACGGACAGGTCGTGCGCGATGAAGAGGATGGTGAGTCCGAGCTGATCTCTCAGATCGTTGAGAAGGTTGATGACCTGCGCCTGGATGGATACGTCGAGAGCGGAGATGGGCTCGTCCGCAATGATCATCTCGGGCTGCATTACAACGGCTCTTGCAATACCGATACGCTGACGCTGACCGCCCGAGAACTCGTGCGGATAACGGTCGGCGTGCTCACGGACAAGACCGACGGTCTCAAGGATCTCATATACCTTCTGATTGATATACTCCTTATCGGTGATACCGTTGATGATAAGACCCTCGGCGATGATATCACGTACCGTCATTCGGGGGTCGAGCGATGCGATGGGATCCTGGAAGATCATCTGGATCTGTGTGATCAGCTTGCTCTTCTTGGCAACGCGGAGCTTATTCTTGTACTCCTTACCCAGCACCTTAAGCTTTTCGGGGTCGCCCGATGCCTCTTTGAATTTTTCGTCGTATTCCTTCTTCAGGGCTGCGACCATAGCGGCGGAATGCTGCTTGTCAACATCCTTATGATTGCTCTTGGCCTCGAGGATCATCTGCTTATTCTTCGCAACGATCTCGGTATACTCACTCTTGGTGATCTTTCCTGCTTCAAGATCTGTCTTTGCCTTCTTGATAGCGTCCTTATAGGAGCGAGTGCCGGCGGCAACTCTCTGACCCTTGAAATATACGTTACCCGAGGTAATGTCATAAAGCTTGATGATAGAACGTCCCGTTGTAGTCTTTCCGCAACCCGATTCACCGACAAGACCAAATGCCTCGCCTTTTCTGATCTCAAAGCTGACGTCGTCAACTGCCTTGAGGTCCTTGCGTCCCATGCGGAAATACTGACAAAGATGGTCAACCTTCAGCAAAACTTCGTTATGATTCTCCATTGTTGCCTCCTCTTTCCTTCATGTGCTTGATACGCTCAGTGATGATCTTCGGGATCTCTACCTTGGGAGCGTTCGGGTGGAGCAGCCAAGTTGCCGCAAAGTGTGTGGGAGATACCTCATACATGGGCGGCTGCATCTCGAAGTCGATCTCGAGAGCATACTTGTTTCTTTCAGCAAACGCATCGCCGACGGGGGGATAGATCATATTGGGCGGTGTTCCGGGGATGGCATCCAGCTTTTCGTTGGTGTCAAGGTCGGGCATGGATGAGAGCAGAGCCCATGTGTAGGGATGCTGCGGGTTATAGAACACCTCGTTTGCAGTACCGTATTCAACGATCTTACCTGCATACATAACCGCAATTCTGTCTGCCATATTTGCAACAACGCCAAGGTCGTGGGTAATAAAGATTACCGAAAGGTTTCTTTCTCTCTTGAGGTTGTTGATAAGCTCAAGGATCTGAGCCTGGATTGTAACGTCAAGCGCCGTGGTGGGCTCGTCACAAATAAGGATATCGGGGTTTGCGGAAAGCGCGATAGCAATAACTATACGCTGACGCATACCGCCGGAGAACTCAAAGGGATACTGTCTGAAACGGATTCTCGCCTCGGGGATACCAACCTCCTCCATAAGCTTGATCGCCTTTTCCTTTGCGATTCTCTTGGTAAGGGTATAAACGATCTGGGAAGCCTTGCCCTTGAGGTAATCGATGATCTCAACGCAACGCTTATCCGAATCGAAATCTGCAGCACTCTCAACATCCGCGCTGAATTTGTTCACTACTCTTGTAATGACGGAAACGATGGATTCGATCTGCACCTCGGGCTCGATGATCGACTTGGGGATGACCTCCCAATCCACGCTCTTGCCCTTTGCAAGCAGCGCTTCTCTCTTTGCGGTCTGACGCTCGAAGCGCTTCTCTTCCTTGGGGTTGTTCTCAAGATAGAAGAAGTACTTCTCAACTTCTCTCTCAAGAGCTCCGCCAAAGGTATAAGCTATATTATCCTTGACAACTGCGAGGGGGTCGATGGCTGCGGTAACGCTCTTGTTGACGTTCTTGCAGACCTCCATCGCTTCCTTCTCGGAGAACTTGCCGGACTTGAAGAAGCTGATCGCTTGCTGCATATCTGCGATGGCAATCTTCTTGTTCTTGATCATCTTGTTGAAAGAATACTCAACCGCGATCTTCTCAAGCGCCATAAAGGAGTTCATAAAGTCTCCCATAAGGAACTTATACGCCATTTCGTTTGCCTCGTCTGCGGGCATACGGCTGAGATCGGCGTCGGGTTTCTTATAAACGTAGTAACCGATGCGGAAGAAGTTGTACTGCGGCTGCGCGAGCATTTCCTCGGCGGTCTTTCTGATCTCGCGGAGTGCCTCGGCGGTCTCATCGGACGCGTGTCTCTTCGCCGCGCTCATTGTAATGACTGCCTTTACAGAATCGGCAGCGGATACCTTCTTCTTTTCTACGCGCTTAACAGTCGCAAGCTTGGTCTTGCATTCGATAAGCGCATCGGTGAAGTTAGCGATGAAATACTTATCATTAATGTCCGCAAGCTTACGGCCGATCAGCTTGAGCGTTGCAACAACGTCCACCTTCTGATTCTTTTCGGTGAGGAAAAGGCAATCGTCGATGATAGCGATCATCTCTTCCGCCGCGGTTCTTGCGTCATTGTAGCTGTTTTCAAGCTTGATAGCCTCGATATTGAAGCTGTCGAAGGTCTTGATATACTCCGCGACCTCGTTTGCCTTGATATCCGATCTTGTTCCCGATGCCAGAGCCTCGGTCATCATATCGGAAAGCTCGGCAAGCATTTTGTTGAAGGTCGTGCGGCCTTCCTTGCGGTTGGCCTCGTTCTTCAGCAGCATTGCCTCTGTGATCTGCCTACCGATACGCATGATGGGGTTGAGGGAGGAAAGCGGATCCTGGAAGATCATTGCGATCTTGTCGCCGCGAAGCTTGTGCATTTCCTCCTCGGGAATACGCACAAGATCCTGACCGTCATAAAGTATCTCGCCGCCTTCGTGAATGGAGTTAACGGCGGAAATACCCATGATTGCCTTCGAGGTAACAGATTTACCCGAGCCGGATTCTCCAACGATCGCAAGAGTTTCGCCCTTATAAAGGTCGAAGGAGATATCGCGTACTGCCTGAACCTTGCCCGCGTCCGTGCGGAAGGAGATCTTCAGATTATTTACTGATAATTTTACTTCTTTATTCATTTCTTAATCCTCCGATCCTCTGAGCGACGGGTTGAACGCATCGCGCAAGCCGTTGCCGAACAGGTTGAAGCTGAGCATCAACAGAACCAGGAACATACAGGGGAAGAACGCCACGTGGCCTGCATTTGCCATGATGGATTTCTGACCCGCCGCGATAAGTGTACCAACGCTGGTGGTGTTTCCTGCTTCAAGGTTGATGATTCCCAGATAAGAAAGGCTGGTCTCCGAGTAGATCATCGAAGGGATAACAAGCGCAACGCTCGTTACGATAGTACCCAGACCGTTCGGGAAAATGTGCTTGAACATGATTCTTGAGTCGCTTGCTCCGAGAGTTCTTGCAGCAAGAACGTACTCCTGGTTCTTGAAGCGGTAGAACTGCATACGCGTTCTGCCCGCCATTCCTATCCATCCCGTCGCAAAGAAGGCGATGAACAAGACAAGCGCCTGGCTTGCGGAGCCCATATGATACTTCAGAAGGGTAATAACGATCATAGTGGGTACCGAACCGAGGATCTCGGCAAATCTTTCCATGAAAAGGTCGATCTTGCCGCCGAAGTAGCCGGAAATAGAACCCCAGATAACGCCGACGATGAAGTTTACGGCAGCAACGACTGTTGCGAAAACGAAGGAGAATCTTGCACCGTATGCAAGACATGCGAAAATATCTTTACCCGTATCGGTAGTACCGAACAGGAAAGAGGGCTCCTCGATACCGTCCTTGAGCACCTGAGTGTGCTGATAGATATAGTATTCATAGTATTCGGTTCTTACTTCGATACCGCCGTCAACCTTTCGGCCGTAGGCGTAGAAGTACTGCTTGCCGCCCTCGGTGATACCGTTCTCACCCTCGATTCTGATGGAATTGTATTCAGGCATCAGTGCGGAGGGAGAACCCGCCTCATATCTCCAATAGTTGGGAACGATCTCGCCCTTCTGGTTGAGCTTCGGGCGAATGGTGGATGCCTTTACGTTTTCAACCTTGTAGTAGATATTGGCATCATATTTGTTCTTTTCGAGCATATCCTTTCTCTCGGAGAAAGGAACCATCGGGTAAAGTACCTGTCTGCCCGTTTCATTCTGATACTGCTGGATAGCGTTGAATTCTTCCAGAGAAATGATCTTATATTTACCGAAGCCTACGCCGTAATAGGTATCATAACGGTAAGAATAGTTCTTTCCGTCTTCGCTTACGGTGTATTCGCCGTTCTTGATGATCTCTCTGCCGGTTTCGGATGCCAACGCATAATCCTTCATATAACCGAGATAGTTGGTATCCTTGTTTTTGCATCCGTCCCAGAAATTGATCCCGCTATTAACAAACAGCTCATTGCGGGGAGTTACGTATGCATACAGCATATCGTAATATGCGGGGCGGAAGGGTGTGAAGAAGGGTGCAATAATTGCGAAAAGCACCAATACCATAATGACAACGCCGCCAACGACCGCGCCTTTGTTCTTGCTGAAGCGGCGGAACGCACCCTGGAAGTAGCTGACAGGCTTGGTGTCAAGCTTTTTATCGTGCGAAAGGTCTGTTCTTTTTGCAAATTGGAATTTTTCAGCGGGGATGTTTTCGTATTTATTCATTGTTGTTGACATAATTACTTCGCCCCCATTCTGATTCTCGGATCAATAAATCCGTAGCTGATGTCTATAACGATTCCCGCAGTCAGGCTGACGAGTGTGTAGAAGCCCGAAAGCAGCATAAAGAAATCGTAATCCTGGAATGTAATCGAGTTAAGGTAGAGTCCGCCGACACCGTTGATTGCAAACATTTTCTCAATGATAAGAGATCCCGAAAGAACAGAGACGAATTCACTGAGAATGGACGGGAAGATAACGACCATCGAGTTTCTCATTGCGTGACGATAGATAGCCTGTTTCTTGGTCAGGCCCTTGGTTCTCGCAAGTAGCATGAATTCACCTGTCAGAACCTCCGAAAGCTCCGCACGGGTATAGCGCGCATAGCCCGCTATGGAGCCAAGGCAAAGAGCAAATACCGCAGGAAGCATGGAGCGGAATACCGGCCAGGTGAAATACTCGTCACTCGTTGACATAGTCAACGGGAACAAGCCGAGCTTGAAGCAGAATACATACTGGATCATAAGTGCCAATACGATGGAGGGCACGGATATCAACAGGATGATAAAGATGTTGATTACCTGGTCCTGCCACTTGTTTTTCTTCAGCGCGGCAAGAATACCAAGACCGAGACCGATCGGCACTCCTATGAGCGTGGAATAGATGTTGATCAGGATCGTGGGGGGGAGATGGCTTACAAATACTTCCCACAGATTCATATTGAGATACTCACCGTAGGTGGTTGCGATACCGAAGTCGCCGTCTGTCAGGATCCTCTTGAGATAGTTACCGTACTGGAGAAGTATCGGAACTCTGTCATAGCTGTAAACGCCGTTTGCGCCCTTTTTGATGTTGGTGATCCAACCTCTTCCCTCGAGTGTCTTCATAACTATCTCGGGGTCCTGTCCGGGAAGCGCATTTGTGGGGATCGGCAGAAGCTTGATAAGCACAAAGCACATCGTAAAAATGATGATGAATGTG
>JAFQGP010000044.1 GCA_017415485.1 Clostridia bacterium | reverse complement strand
ATTTTCGTAAGTATCCGAAATACCGTACTGCTTGATAAGTTCGAGTACAGTTTCGGTGAAACAGGGATAGGTATCGGAAAGAGTTCCGTCGAAGTCGTAGATCAAGTGCTTGTAGTTCATTGTTCTTTTTTCCTTGCCTTTTTCTTTTCTCTTCTGATTTCAGCGTCCTCGGGATTCTCGGGGATGAGGATCTTCGAGAAGTGATAGCCCTTCGTGCCGCACCAATAAGCAAGTGCAGAGGTGATGAGCGAGGGGATGATTATTACAAAATAAGAGAGCCAATAGTTGTTGAGCGACATTCCGCCGACGTCGATCGAAAGGAGACCCGTGTACATACCCTCGATAAAGAGAGCAATGACCTTTGCAAGCGCGCCTGCCGTGTAAAGCGCGGTTCCTTCGGGTACAAAGTTGCAAGCAAGTATCACGATCGCCAAAAGGAGATTGAGGCTGTTTGAAAGAAGAGCAACGTAAAGTCCCGCGAGAGGCATTGCCTTCTTTGTTCCGTTATCGATGCCGAATTTATCCTTCGAGCCGACCTCCCACATTGCCGCGTAGGTCAGGAAAAGATAAAAAATGATGGCACCGCCGCTGGTGATTATTTTGAGGGTATCGTTTTCAACCTTGCCGCAAGCAATGGCAAGAACAAGGCCGAATATCGATATTGCGATCTGATTTATAAACAGACGAACTGCGTTATACGAATGTTTTTGCATAAAATCACGCATTGTGTATTCCTCCGTAAAAGCTGTAATAATTGCGATTTTCAAGCTTGCACGAACGCAAGCGTATAAATTATATACTTTTATCTAATAATATTCAACACAAAAAACTGAAAATTTACATTTTATCCACTAAAATCTTGCGAAATGTTGTATAATATTATATATAATCTCTTCGAGGTGATTTAATGAGTACAGAATACGATCCCAAAGAGTACTCCCCGATACTCAGGGACTTTGCAAGCTACAAAGCTACCATTGCGGGATGCTCACATCAGACTGTAAATGAATATATGCGCGATATTCGTGCTTTTTTTCAATTTGTTATTGCAGACAGAAGCGGAACAGATCCTGCTTCTGAAGAAGGCAAAAAGATAAAAGTTGACAAGATAGACTTTGATTTCCTTCGTTCGATCGAAGTATCTGACATATATAATTATCTCTTTTTCTGTGAAAGAGAGCTTGGCAACAAGGTAAACGTCAGAGCAAGAAAGCTTTGTGCCATTCGTGCCCTCTTTAAGTATTACTGCAAGACACGAATGATGATCGATAACAACCCTGCGGAAAAGGTTGAATCTCCGAAAAAGCAAAAAAGCTTGCCGAGATATATGTCTTATGAAGAAGCCGTCTATTTCATCGAAACCGTGCACAACGACACGTCGCAGACGGATTTCATCAGGATCAGGAATTGGTGCATTGTCACGCTCTTTCTCAACTGCGGAATGCGTCTTTCGGAGCTTGTCGGGATAAGTCTTAATGACGTTGACAGATTCTTGCGATCGGTGCGTATTCTCGGTAAGGGCAACAAGGAGCGGATACTTTATTTCAACGATGCCTGCCGTGCGGCGCTTGAAGAATATATTCCTCTGCGCGAGGAGCAAAAGGTTGCGACCGAGAACGAGAATGCGCTGTTTCTCTCGCGCCTTGGCAAGCGAATAGACGTTCGTATGGTGCAAAAAATGGTCGACAAATACCTTGAGGCATCGGGCCTCGGAAACCGTGGGCTTTCGGTGCACAAGCTGCGTCATACTGCCGCGACGCTTATGTATTCCAAGGGCGGCGTTGACGTGCGTGTGCTCAAAGAGATACTCGGTCACGAGCAGTTGAACACCACGCAGATATACACACACGTTTCCAACAGCGAGGTCGAAGCGGCGATGGCGAAGAATCCTCTCGCCGGACTTGCTCCTACAGAGCCTAAAAAAGACGAAAGAGAGGAAACGGTGCATATCGGAACGCTCGATAACGTCAAAAAGAGCAACTAATTTACATTTTGCTATATACTTTTTGAAATTTATATGATATAATATTTAAGGCAATACCGCACAATTCGTGACGGCACACTTGCTTGCATAAATTCCGTCAAGCTGCACAAAATCCCTTGTCAATAGGTCTACTATTGCCTGCGGAATTTTGTACACCCTGACGAAATTTCTGACGGCGCAATTGCACCATCAGAATTGTGCGGTATTGCCTTAATTGACCAAACCGACAGAAAGGAATGATCAGTTTTGGATCTTACTAATTTTTCTTTGCTTTATCCGAGTGCCGAAAGCATCAGCCGACATATGTCGGAGGGCGTGCGCCCCGATATTTCGGATTTCACTCTTGAAGAAATGGGCTTTTCTCAGATCTTTGATCTGAAGAACGGCTCTCTTTCCGAATTCTTTACATCCGACGAAGCGGTCATCAATTACCGCCGCGAGACTTTCGGAGATATGCTTGACAACCCCGAGCTTATCCGCACACTCAACGATCTGCTCCCCATCCTTTCGGATATTATGGAGCTCCGCCGTCTTGAGGCTGACAGCGGTGATCCCAACGATTATCTTTCGAGCATAACCGAGATCGAGCTTTACATTTCTTGCATCGATACGCTTGACGACGGACTTAACGCAGTTCGCGACAACCTTAAGGGACAGGCCTTCAGAACGCTCTGTGACCGCATCAGCGAGCTTGCGGAGAGCGATTACTACGCACAGCTCAACGAGAAGCTCTGCGAGCTTACAAAGCGTGTGCGCGAGATCAAGAGCGTGACGATGGGTGTCAATCTTGACGCACAGCTTCGTCCTTCATCCGCAGGCGTTCTTTCGATCAATTCCGAGTCTTTCCGCTCGGGTGAGGTGCTTGAAAAGATCCTTCGTCTCAATTTCAAGGATGACGAGTACACTTGCATCGCGAGTCTTGTCCCCTTTGGCAAAAAGCAGTCGGAAAGCCAGAAGACCGCGCTTTCGCTTGCATTCAATACAGCTATCAACGAGGTTTATAAGTCCTCGCTCCGCTCCTGGAAAAAGATCGTTCAGCAGTACGTTCTCGAGAACACAGACTTCCTGCTCAACCTGATGCCCGAGATCGAATTCCTCATCAAGGGTACTCGCCTTATGAGCCGTCTGCGCGAAAAGGGATACGATCTTTGCGTTCCCGTGCTTGCTCCCGCAGATGACAGAGCTTTCAAAGCGATCGGACTTTACAACCCCGCTGTTGCGCTCAAGATCGACGACGAGATCGTTACCAACGACCTTATCTTCGACGAAAATGCGACGATATACATTCTCTCGGGTCCCAACCGAGGCGGTAAATCGGTCATCACCTGCGCGCTCGGTATGGCTCAGGTAATGATGCAGCTTGGACTTTTCGTGCCCGCGAAGAGTGCGACAATCTCGCCGGTTGACGCTATCTACACTCACTTCCCCACCGGTGCTGACGACACTATAGACAAGGGTAGACTTGGCGAAGAATGCGCACGTCTTGGTGAGATATTCGACAGCGTGACATCGCATTCGCTCGTTCTGCTTGACGAGTCGCTTTCCTCCACGGGCTCTTACGAGGCTTCCTACATCGCCGCAGAGATCCTTACGGGCTTCTCGGCTGTAAAGTGCCGCACACTCTTCTCCACCCACCTTCACGAGCTTGCCGCAATGCTTGACGACATCAACGAAAAGTGCGCGGCTGAAGGCGGTGCGCCGATCGACACGCTCGTTGCGGGAATTGACGAGGGTAAGCGTTCCTTCAAGATCTATCGCGCAAAGCCCGACGGCAAGAGCTATGCACGCGACATCGCGAACAAATACGGACTCTCGCACGAGTCGATTATGAAAAAGATAAACAGATAAATCAAATCCGCAGAGCGAAATGCTCTGCGGATCTATTTTTTATAAAGTAACGTCAACGGAAATGATCTCACCGTTTCTCCATACTTCGACAGTAACGGTGTCGCCTACCTTATGCTTGAAGAGCTCGGCGCGGAGTTCTTCGATCGTTTCGGTCTTTACGCCGCCGAAGGAAACGATGATGTCGTTTGCCTCGATCTTACCGTGTGCGGGGTAGCCTTCGGTTACGGCGGAGATATAAACTCCGTCAACCTCGGGGGTTATGACCACACCGACCGCAACTTGAGTTTCAACGCCCTTGTATACGGTTCCGCCCTGAATTCCGAGTTGTACGCCCTGGGTTGCGCTACCCTTGTTGCCCGAGTACTTGCCGTCCTCGATTATATCATCGGCAATCGCAATGGCATCGTTGATCTGGATCGAGAAATAAAGCGTATCGCCCGCATCGGAGGCGTAATACTTCATTGTATTGATTCCAACGACTTCGCCGCGCATATTGAGAAGCGGACCGCCCGAGTTTCCGTGGTTGAGGGTGGTATCGGTCTGGATCATCTCCATAGTCTTATTGAGCAGACCCGAGGACTCGTAAACGCGTACTGTTCTCTTGACGCCCGAAACGATACCCTTGGTTACGGTACCCGCATAATCGGTGTCAACGGGTGTACCGATAGCAATGACATCTTCGCCAACACGAAGGGTGTCCGAATCGCCTATTGCGAGGGGTATAAGTCCGAGATTCAGAACTCGGATGACTGCAACGTCGGAAAGTTCATCGCCGTCGATCAGCTCTGCGGGACGTTCCCTGCCATCGGTGCACATTACCTTAATGCTCTTGGCATTCTCGATAACGTGGTAGTTAGTGATTATATAACCGTCATCGGTATATACAAATCCGCTGCCGAAGCCCGTGCCGCCGTCTTTTGCGACAACGACCGTGACGACGGAATCTATAACGCTGTCAACAAGGTCTGCAAGCGATGCGCCGTCTGTGGGTACTTCCACAACATTTTTATCCTTACCGAATCCTGTGATAAGAAGCGCAGCAAGGAGCGCGAAGCAAACAGCGAAAAGGCAGGTCATAATTATTGCATAAGCCAGCGCGCCGCGGCAACCCTTTTTCTTCTGTGTCGCTTTATCAGCTTTTACCTGCTCGGAAAAGCTCCAATATTCCTTCACCTCTGCGACAGGTGCGGGAGCATTCGACGCGGGTTCGGGTGTAGCTGTGGGGTCGGTCTTTTCTTCTGTATTCTGTTCCGTATTGGTTTCGGGAAGGATTTCCGAGGAAGGTTCAGCGGTTGCTTCTTCCTTCGGTTCGGTCACTTCTTCGCCGATAATTTTTTCATCGTGTTCGTTCATTAATTTTCCTCATTCGCGGGACTTTTGAGGCTTTTTATCCTCGGGAGTTATCGGCAGAGTGAAATAAAATTCACAGTACTTGCCGGGCTCGCTCTCAAGGGCGATGACCTCTTTGTGTGCTTCAATAATGGTTTTGGCTATAAACATACCGAGTCCGACGCCGGTCTTATCCTTGCCGCGGCTGCGGTCGCTCTTGTAGAATCGCTCGAAGATGTATGGCTGATCGTCATATGGAATTCCGTCGCCCTCGTTATATACCGAGATTCTCACCTTGTTCTTTTCAACGCGTGTCAGCGAAATTCTGAGCAGACCTCCCTCAAACGCGAACTTGACGGCATTATCGGTAATGTTGTAGAATATCTGATATATCGCATCGTGGTCGCCCGTTACGAACATATTATCATCGTCGCAGATAAATTCGACCTCGAGGCGTTTTTTATCGATCTTTTGCTCAAATGATATAAGGACCTGACGTCCCATCTCGCAGATGTCGAAGGGTTCCATGACGAATTTGCGGTCGCCCGCCTGAATTCTTGAAATATCAAGAAGGCTTGCAACAAGGCGGGAAAGGCGGAGTACTTCGTCGCGGATGATCTTGAGATAATACTCGTGCTTTTCGGGCGGGATGGCTCCGCTTAAAATGCAATCAATGAAGCCCGAAATGGTTGTCATAGGGGTTCTCATATCGTGCGATACGCTCGACATGAAGTTGTTTCTCATTTCATCGAGAGATTCAAGGTTTTGCGCCATATTGTTGAACGCAGAGGCAAGCTGTGCGACCTCGTCGTTTCCGACAACGGGAACGCGGACGCTGAATTCTCCCTTAGCAAAGCTCTTTGCCGCCTGGCTCATTCCGCGCAGAGGGCTTATGATCCTTTCGCTGATGAAGAATATGGCTATCAAAGCCGCGAGCATCACCCAAAGGCTGGAGATCGCAACGGTCTTGATAAGGACTTCAGCGAAATCATTTATCGATTCCATATCACAGCAAACGATGACCGTTCCGCAGACATAATTATTGCGGAGATAGATCGGCGTTGCGCTGATGACGTGCGGGGTGTCGAAGATCCCTTCAAGGTTGTTAAGAAAAGTTTGCTCGATGCCGTTGTTGATCTCGTCCATCAAGGAACGCGGGATCTGCGATCCGTTTTGGTAATCACAGTTTTCGTCGGGGCGTGCAATGAGTATATTTCCTTCACTGTCGGCTATAAACACCGTCACGGGGAAATTTGCCATTGCCTTAACGGTATTGATCTGCGCGTCTATATCGGTTTCGTAGTAATCACAAAAAGTTGCAAAGCTGCCGCTTGATCCGAATTTTTGCAATTTCACCTGTATTCCCTGTCCGAGAGAACCGGCAGCGGCAGACACAGCTTCGTCCTTTGAAGATTCGGAGTATCCGTCAACAAGCGTTCCGATAATGGCAAGAAGAAGGATAAGGCTCGTTCCTATTATTACCATAAACGTCACGATATATTTAACGTAAATACTTTTAAACATTTCCTTCTCCTTTCCAAAAATTCAAAATACGCCCGGCATCCTCCGGGCGTATTTCGGTCAAGGATCAGTTTCCTGTCAATTCAAACTTGTAGCCTACGCCCCAAACTGTTTTGAGCACCCACTTATCGGATACGCCTTCAAGCTTTTCGCGGAGGCGCTTAACATGTACATCAACAGTACGCGAGTCGCCAAGATAGTCAAATCCCCAGACCTTGTCAAGGAGCTGATCTCTTGTGAAAACGCGGTTATAGTTGGAAGCCAAGAAGTAAAGCAGTTCAAGCTCCTTGGGGGGGATATCAACGCTCTTGCCGTTGAGCTTGAGTTCATACTTCTGCTTGCTGATCTCAATGTTTTCAAACTTGATAACTTCATCGTCATCGGGATCGTCATGAGTATTGCAACGACGGAGAACCGCCTTGATGCGCGCGAAGAGTTCGCTCATATCAAAAGGCTTGACAACGAAATCGTCAGCGCCGAGCTCGAGGCATACGACCTTGTCAACGACCTCGCCCTTAGCGGTGATCATAATGATAGGCTTGTTTGTAAATTTGCGGAGTTCTGTGCAAACGTCTTTTCCGTTCTTACCGGGAAGCATAATATCAAGGAGAACAAGATCGGGCTCGTATTTCTTAAACACGTCGATAGCCTGGTAACCGTCCGGTGCGGTGCGTACCTCATAGCCTTCCTTTTCGAGAGATGTCTTCAGAAGGTCGCAAATATAGCTGTCATCATCGACAACAAGAATTTTGGTATACATTTTTTCCTCCTATGTTAATTTTGGACTTGCCGAGTATTTCCGCATTTGGGCAAACTTCGGCATTTTTATACTTTCCCTTATATTATATCACATAATTTCGATTTTGCAAATAGTTTTTTCAAAAAAATGTTCATATTTTTCGCAAAATTTTAGTATTTTTTGCACTTTTGCTTGAAATTTTCACAATTTTATTATATAATATTAGGGCTAAACTATTTTTTATCGGAGTAACATATGAAACTTGGTATCGTTGGACTGCCCAATGTGGGCAAAAGTACGCTTTTCAACGCCCTTTGCGGCGGCGGCGCAGACTCGGCAAACTACCCTTTCTGCACCATAGAACCTAATGTCGGTGTCGTTCCCGTGCCCGACTCCAGACTTGATGCTCTGGCAGAAATGTACACACCCGAAAAGTACACACCTGCTGTTGTTGAATTCTTTGACATCGCGGGACTTGTCAAGGGTGCTTCCCAGGGCGAAGGTCTCGGAAACAAATTCCTCTCTCACATCCGCGAATGCGACGCGATCCTTCACGTTGTCCGTTGCTTTGACGACGACAACATCATTCACGTTGACGGAAGAGTCGACCCTATCTCCGACGTTGAGACCATCAACTACGAGCTTATCCTTTCCGACATTGAGGTTGCGGAAAGAAGACTCGACCGCACTCGCAAGGCGATGAAGGCGGACAAGTCTCTTGCGCCCGAGGCAGCTTTCCTTGAAAGACTTATCGAGCATCTCGGCGAGGGCAAATCCGCGCGCGGCATTGATATGAATGACGACGAGCGCGCGATGCTTGCGGACATGCCTCTTCTCTCGGCAAAGCCCATCATCTACGTTGCGAACGTTGACGAGAACAGCCTTGACGAGGATCCCGTGCAGAATCCACACTACGCGGCTCTCAAGGAGTTTGCGGCAAGCGAGAACTCGGGAATCGTTTCGATCTGCGGCGGGCTTGAAGCAGAGCTTGCAGAGCTTGACGGCGAGGAAAAGCAGATGTTCCTTGAGGACCTTGGACTTGCTGAATCGGGTCTTAACAGACTTATCCGCGCGGGCTACGATCTTCTCGGTCTTATCAGCTTCCTGACCGCGGGGCCCAAGGAGGTTCGCGCATGGACCATCCGCAAGGGTACAAAGGCTCCCGGAGCTGCGGGCAAGATCCACAGCGACTTCGAGCGTGGATTCATCCGTGCCGAGATCGTTGCATTCGATGACCTTATGCGCCTTGGCAGTATGACTGCCGCAAAGGAGGCAGGTCTTGTTCGAAGCGAGGGCAAGGACTACGTCATGAAGGACGGAGACGTTACCCTCTTCAGATTTAATGTATAAAACATACAATTGTAAATAAAAAATCTCGGACTCCAATTTGGAATCCGAGACTTTTTTAGTTTCCACTAAATATA
Organism: Clostridia bacterium; assembly: GCA_017415485.1. Taxonomy (GTDB): domain Bacteria; phylum Bacillota; class Clostridia; order Oscillospirales; family CAG-272; genus CAG-390. The sequence continues at coordinate 7,048 of JAFQGP010000044.1, read as the reverse complement.
CTAATAATTATTGGCACAAGAAATACTAAAATCACCAATACAGGCAATGCAATAAGGTAAGAGATAAACGGAACTTCACCGATAGTAGTAACAATAAAAGCAATCCAAAGAATAGCCGCTATAGCCAATTTAATTGTTGTACCAACACCGAACGGCCAATTAAAACTTTTTTCTGAATAAGAAGCATCGGCAGTTTCACTCTTTCGATTAGGATATTCTCCAGCATGACCATAATTCCAAGCGTCAGGAGTAATCGTCCTTATATATTCAGAATCAACTTTACAAATTCGTTTAGAATGTATATAAACATATCCATCTGCTTGAATATTTCCTACAACATCTAAAGAAGCATCTCTAATTGTTCCATCCTCATCGATTTTCCCGAAATATTCATACTCGCCAATTTTGTTTATGTATCCATCTTTATCGATTTTCGCAAAAATGATACCTGAACCGTTATACACATAGCCATCGTCATCAATTTTACCGATATACTCCAATCCTTCACTTATAACATTTCCCATTATTTTTCTCCTTTTGACAATCATTAAGAATTATAAAGATCAGATTGAAGTGTGATTTTAGAATACTATTTATTTTCAAATAGTAAATTTAAAAATTCTACACAAATCTTCAAATTCTTATCTTTAACACAATTATACACGTAAAATGTGTTAATATTAAGAATACAGTGTTAAATAAAAATAAATTTGGAGAATTGTAATGAAAATCTATGACTATGATGGAAAAAAGAATATTTGTGGAAAAAGAATCAAAGAGGCACGAAATAAGCAGGGGTTAACCCAAAGTGATCTTGCAGCGCAGCTACAAGTTTCAGGAATAATAATCGAAAGAGATAGTATCTCTAGAATTGAAATCGGTACACGTTTTGTTGCTGACTACGAATTAAAAGAATTATCCAGAATATTAAAAGTGTCTGTCACGTGGTTATTAGGAATTGACTAAGCGATTTATATAAAATAAAGCAACCCTACAAGAATCAAAAATTCTTCGGGTTGCTTTATATTTTTATTTCACCTCGATCTTACCGTCTTCGATAATGATCGTAAGCGAGTTTTCGGGGATGGTGACGGAGGTGTTGTTTTCTTCCTCGTCGATATCTTCGATATCCTCGAGCTCGGTTGTCTCTTCCTCTGCGGTAGTTTCGCCCTCAGCAGTATCCTCTGCGGGAGCGGTTGTTTCGCTTGATTCGGGAAGGGTTTCATCGGTTCCGGGAACAGAAGGAGTGGTTGAAGGATCGCCCGAAACGGGTGCGTTGAATTCAACATAGGAATCGCTGTGGCTCTCGCCGAAAACGCTGATCGTGTTTCCGAGAGCCTCAAACTTTACGTCGAGTCCCGCAAAATCCTCCTCAACTCTGTCATAAACGATGTCGCCCGACTTTGCCTCAATATACATAGCTCGGGAGAAGGTTGTGTCGGCGATCTCAATATAGCATTCGCTCTTGGGAGACATAATGCGGAGCTCGTCCGTTACGGTATTCTTTATCTCGATGTTCGAGCTTTCAGTCGATTCGATCTGAATGGAGGAATCGGTAGTAACATTATCGATCTCAACAACGCCGTTTGCAAGGACTATCTTATAGTCGCATTCGGTCTGGATATGAGAAAGAGTGATATCGCCGTCGCCGACTGTTATGTTGAAGTTGACAAGGTCAGCCTCGTCTGTCAGGTAGACGTTGAGTATCTGCGCTTTCTTTTCATTGCCCTCGATAAAATCAAAGAGGTAATGGAGATAATCGCGGAAGCCGCCGAAATTGATCTTGAAATTTTCAAGGTCGATAAGACCCGTGATTCCCGAATTATCCGAGATCTGGAGGGTTGCACGGCCGGCCTGAACGTTATATGAGTTATTCATAAAGTTGACAAGCTCGAGCTTGCTTTTCTCTGCGCCGCCGATGACATTGACGTTTACGTCGCTGACCTTGATGACGATCTTTTTCAGATCCTCTTCCGAAAAAGTCTGCGTAGCAACATAGTTATCGTCTTCATCACCGATCTGCGAGAAAAGCCCTATTCCCTGCTCGGTCGCCATCGAAGAAGCTGTTATGCAGAGCAAAAATCCGACGCAGGCAAGCAATATTGAAACTATAAGGAATATTACCGAGGTTGGCTTCATAATTCTTCCACAGCTCCTTTCAATACTTGATATCCGTTTCTGATCGCCCTGAATCCGGAACGGAAGAGACGCGCGAGAAGCTTCATTATAAAGGGTATGAATCTTACCGCAAAGTTATATACGAGAATGCCGATGAACATTACAGCTGCGCCGACCATTACCCCGAGACCGATCTCGAAGAGTCCGACGGGCATATTTCCCGTGATCAGCGCGACAACGCCATAGACTATTCCGACTATTGCTATTATGGCGAATACGGTTACGAATACCACCAGAACCGCGATGCACGCGATCATGGCAAGCGCAAGTACGACCCAGAATCCGAGATAGAGCACAGCGGCTGCAAGGATGAGGGCTACAGCAATCGGTATCGTTATGACGAGAAGCAATACGTAGAGCCACTCATTTCCGCCCTTTTTACTGTTTTGGATCTTTTTCATTCTTACCTTTTGATTGTACGGGATGTATTTTTCAATATCCTCGTTTTCGTCGTCCGAAACCGGAAGTTCCGAGGATTCGTTTGCCTTTTCAACTTCGTGCTTCGGTTCTTCGGGCTTTGTTTTTTCTGTTTGTGCGGGTTGCTCTGCGGGAACGGGAGGAAGTACCGTATCCGTGGGCTCTTCGGGAGCTTCCTCGAACACGGGCGCATTTTCCGCGGGCTCTTCCTTGGGTTCCGGCTCGGTCTCAATAACGATCGGGATCACGGGCTTCTCGGGCTCTGGTTTCGCTTCCGAGGGAGGGGCGACCTGTTCTTCCGCAGGCAAATCGATAGCGGCAATAGCGGCGCTGAGCTCGTCCGACACGCTTTCATCGTTTTCCTCGCTTACCATAGGTACGGGCGAGATATCGATATCTTCGTGATCGCTGTCCGAGTTGTCATCGAGCATAGTAAGGATGCCGTCCGCCATCTCGTCGATCGAAATATCGACATCGTCCATACTCGATTCGGCAAGATAAGTGCGAACGTGTTCGGTCTCCTTCTTTGCCGCGGCGGGAGGCAATCCACGTTCAATGAGGCGCGCCTGCAATAACTTCAAAAAATCATCTTTTTTCATAATAATCTCCGGATCTTTGAATGCTTTGGGGCTTTTGCTAATTTTTTCTGTTTTTTTGAAAAAACAGGTGAAAAATTCAAATATTTGTGATATAATATATGCGTGCCCGGCAAAAATGCCATTTTGCGCATACTTATATTATATTATAGCAGATTTTAAGAGAGATTTCAAGATGCGAATGAGAAAAAAGAAGCATTCGGCAGAAAGAATTGAAGCATGTGCCGAATTTTTGCTTAAAAATCCCATTGAGTGCTTCGAAAAAGAGGAAGAGATCTTCGGCAAAAAGTGTCCGATGCTCCTCGAGATCGGTTGCGGCAAGGGGGACTTTGCCCGCGGACTGAGCAAAATGTATCCCGATCACGGAATTATCGCACTCGAAAGAGTGCCCGACGTTGCTATGTTTGCTCTCGAGAAAGCAAAAGCAACCGCAGATGAACGTCCCGACAACCTCAGATTTATTATTGGTAATGCGGAGTACTTGAACGATTGGTTCGCGCCGCACACCTTTGACTGTATCTATGCCAACTTCTCCGATCCGTGGCCGAAGAAGGGTCAGCACAAGCGCAGACTGACCGCGCCCGGTTTCCTTGCAAGATACGAGAAGCTCCTCGTACCCGGCGGTGAGCTTCACTTCAAGACCGACAACGAGGATCTTTTTGATTGGTCGATCGAGCAGTTCAAGGAATACGGACTTGAGATAATCTTCTATACCCGCGACCTGCACGCAAGCGAGCTCGCAGCAACGAACATAGTAACCGAATATGAGAAGAGATTCACCGAGATGGGCCAAAAGATCTTCTCTGCTCACGTTAAGTTTCCCGTAAAGGAATCGGAATGATGGCGGAGATGATAAATGAGCCCTGCGGCGTACTGATAATCAACAAGCCGCAAGGTCCCACATCGCATGATATTGTCAACCGCGTACGCCGTCTTTATTCAACGAAGAAAGTCGGACACACGGGTACTCTTGACCCGATGGCGACGGGTGTTCTCGTTGTGCTTATCGGACGCGCGGCGAAGGCTTGCGAATATTCGCTTTCGGACAGGAAGAAATATACGGCTACGCTTCGCCTCGGAATTGAGACCGATACCGAGGACACGACGGGCACAATTCTTAAAGAATATCCCGTAAACGCTACCGAAGCGGATGTCAAAAACGTGCTCACTTCTTTCAAAGGAAAGATCAAGCAGATCCCTCCGATGTACAGCGCGCTGAAGGTTGGCGGCAAGAAGCTTTGCGACATCGCGCGCGAAGGAGGTACCGTTGAACGCGAGGCGCGAGAAATTGAGGTATATTCGATCTCCGCAGAATATATCAATGATAATGACTACAAGCTTGTGGTGGAATGCTCTGCGGGTACCTACATCAGAACTCTCTGCGCCGATATCGGCAAGGCTCTCGGATGCGGCGGCGCGATGGCAAGTCTTGAGAGAAGCGCGGCTTGCGGATTCAGTATTGATGAAGCGCATACGATCGAGGAAATCGAAGAGCTTTCCATCGAGGAAAGACTTGCTCTTCTCCGCCCCGTTGAGGAGATCTTCTCCGAGCTTGAAGCAGTGAAGCTGCCGAGCTTTTATGAGCGGCTTTTCCGCTCGGGCTGTGAGATATATCTGAAAAAAGCCAAGCTCCCCGAGTTTTCCGAAGGGACAAGACTCAAGGTGCTTGACTCAAAAGGCAATTTCTTCGCGCTTGGCGAAGTTAAGAGCTACGAAAACGGATCGGCGATCAAATCGATCAAGCTTTTTGTTATTTGATCATTTGTATTGCGCTATAAGCTTTTTTCGTTCGAATATTCTCCTCATACACATTGGAAGGAACAGCAAGAGAAAGCTTATCAGCATCGAGATCAAGCCGACGATTATCGCATTTTCGATAAAGAAAAACAAACCGAAATACGGCGAAACAAATAGCATTATTCCGCATCCGATCAAGTCGCCGAAGAACCCGGTTATTTCCGCTTCTGCGGCAGTGAAGACAGCCGCCAGGAAGCAAAACAACACTGACAACACCAGCCACCCTCTTGCTACCCAAAGCAGCGGAGGGTGCTTTTTTTCGCTTGAGAATAATATGAAACAAATAACTGAAAACAAGAATAACAAAGTTGTAACAAAATTGCCCCCGGTTATTTCTCTCGAAGCGTAGTTCAGGATCAAAGTACAAATATATACCGAAAGCATCAATGATGACACAATTATTCGCGTCAAACGAGTTTTGGAGAAAATCGAAAAGTTCATATATTTCCTCAAATCACATCGGGGCTGTCAGAAACAGCCCCGATGATATTTATATTTTAATTATGCAAGAGACTTCTTGTACTCTTCAACGATCTTAGCGGAGATGTTACCGGGAACGACTGCGTAATCGGTTACGTTGAACTCGAAGGAGCCGCGACCCTGCGACATAGCGCGGAGAGCGATGGGATAGTCAACAAGCTCGGACTTGGGAGCGGTTGCGTGAACTACGGTGTAGCCCTTCTTTGCAGCGGGATCCATACCCATAATGCTGCCGCGGCGCTTGTTAAGGTCGCCCATAACGTCACCAACGAGATCCTCGGGAACGGTGATGTCGAGATCGCCGACAGGCTCCATAAGAACGGGAGCTGCCTGCTCGAGGCACTGCTTGTAAGCCATGATAGCAGCGGTCTTGAAGGACATTTCATCCGAGTCAACGGGGTGGTAAGAACCGTCGTGGAGGTCTGCTGCGAGATAGGTCATCGGGAAGCCTGCTACGCCCTTAACCATACCCTCGAGAAGACCCTTTTTAACTGCGGGGTTGAAGTTCTTGGGAACTACGCCGCCGACAACGGATACTGTAAAGGTAAGACCGGGATCTTCGCCGGGACCGAACTTGATCCAAACGTCACCGAACTGACCCGAACCGCCGTTCTGCTTCTTATGACGAGCGTGGATATCAACGGTCTTTGTGATCTTCTCACGATAGGGGATCTTGGGAGTTTCAAGGTTGATGGTTACGCCATAGCGAGCCTTGAGCTTAGCGGAGAGAACTGCGAGGTGCATATCACCAATACCGGAGAGAACCATCTGATGAGTCTCGGGGTCGGTAACGTACTTGAGGGTGAGATCCTCTGCGAGCATACTTGCCATAGACTGAGAGATCTTGCTCTCGTCCTTTGCGGTTGCGGGAACCATAGCCTGGCTCATATAGGGAGTGGGATATGTGATCTTAGCGTAAGCTACTTCGGAGCCTGCGGTAAGAGTATCATTTGTGTTGGTGTTTGCAAGCTTTGCGATCATACCGATATCGCCGCAAGCGAGCTCTTCAACTTCTGTCTGGGTCTTACCCTTAACAGTATAGATATGAGCCATCTTCTCGGAGGTACCGTTGGTGAGGTTCTTGAGGGTCATATCCTTCTTGAGAGTACCGTTCATAACCTTGAAGAAGGACATCTTACCAACGAACGGGTCAGCGACTGTCTTGAATACGAAGATGCTGGTCGAGCCTGCGGGATCGATAGCAACGTCATCGCCCTCAACAGACTTTTCTGCGCCCTTAGCGGTGTGTCTGGGGAAGGACTCAACGATAGCGTCGAGGATAGCTACGATACCCCACATATTAACTGCAGAGCCGCAGTAAACGGGAGTGATGGTGCCCTCGAAGATACCCTGGTGGAGAGCCTCTGCAGCTTCTTCCTTGGTGATCTCTTCGCCGTCGAAATACTTCATCATAAGGTCGTCGGAGGTACCTGCGACTGCCTCATTGAAAGCTTCCTTATAATTGGATGCGATATCCTTGAGATCGTCGGTCATGGGGATCTCGCTTCTCTTGCCCTTTGCGTCATAGTCGAATGCCTTCATTTCAACAAGGTCGATCATGGTGACCTTGTCGCCGTGCT
>JAFQGP010000043.1 GCA_017415485.1 Clostridia bacterium | reverse complement strand
CCGCGATCCTTCCGCTCCCGAGTACGCTCCTATCAAGGAGCTGATGGATGCAGTTGATAGCTACATCCCCACTCCTGCTCGTAACTCCGATCTGCCCTTCCTGATGCCCGTAGAGGACGTCTTCTCTATCTCCGGTCGTGGTACTGTTGCTACCGGTCGTGTAGAGCGTGGTACTGTTAAGGTTTCCGACACCGTTGAGATCGTTGGTCTCACCGAGGAGAAGAGAAACTGCGTAGTTACCGGCGTTGAGATGTTCCACAAGCTCCTTCCCCAGGCAGAAGCTGGTGACAACATCGGTTGCCTCCTCCGTGGCGTAGCTAAGGACGAGATCGAGCGTGGACAGGTTCTCTGCAAGCCCGGATCCGTTAAGCCCCACACCAAGTTCAAGGGTCAGGTTTACGTTCTTACCGAGAAGGAAGGCGGCCGTAAGAAGCCCTTCGTAACCGGTTACAGACCTCAGTTCTACTTCAGAACCACCGACGTTACCGGTACCATCGAGCTTCCCGCAGACGTTGAAATGTGCCGTCCCGGCGACAACGTAACCTTCGGCGTTGAGCTCATCACTCCTATCGCATGCGAGCTCGGTCTCCGTTTCGCTATCCGTGAGGGTGGTAGAACCGTTGGATCCGGTGTCGTATCCGAGATCATTGAGTAATTATTAACTTAACTTAATAATTCGATTTATAAAAGATCGGATGCACTCCGGTGCATCCGATCTTTGCAAATGAATAAAATAACAATATCTTTGGGGACGGTGAAATTCCGTACCGGCGGTAAAGTCCGCGAACGCTATGCCAAAGCATAGCGCCGACAGGGTGAAATTCCCTGACCGACAGTAAAGTCTGGATGGGAGAAGATATACATAGCGATACCTTCTCTCCATTGATTTATCTAATGGAGGATTTTTTAATGCAGAAAAAAGACAGATTCGGCATACGCAAGATGGTTCTAATTGCGCTTTTTACGGCGTTTGCGTATGCGGTTACTTTCGCATTCAGAATTAATGTTTCATTTCTTACGTTTGATGCCAAGGATGCTATCGTTGGCATCGCGGCCATGATCTTCGGACCCGCTTCGGGCGCGATCATTTCCTTCCTTGTTGCCACCATCGAACAGATTACAATGGGAGATACAGGCTTTTGGGGTTGGCTTATGGACTTTGCTTCAACAGCAACTTTTTCGGTTGTAGCAGGCTATATTTATTCCAAGCGCAGAAATATATCCGGAGTAGCGATCTCGCTTTCTTCAGCAGTTGTTGCAACCGTAACAGTAATGATGCTTTGCAACCTTCTCATTACACCCATATATATGAAGGTCGAGCTTGCTCAAGTCATTGATCTGATTCCGATACTCCTCTTGCCATTCAATCTTACTAAAGCAGTACTTAATGCGGGAGTTGTTCTCGCTCTCTATAAACCTCTGATAACCGCACTTCGCGCCGCAAGACTTCTTCCTAAGTCGGAAAATGCGGAAGGAGGAGCGAAGCAATCCTTCTGGAGCCTGCGTTCGCTGGTATTTATTCTTATCGCGATCGTGCTCATTTCCGCTTCGATCATCTATATGATCTTCGGCCTCGGCGGACATTTCGGAGAATAAAAATAATAAAACAGCTTCGTTTTTCGCGAAGCTGTTTTGTTTACAAGATAATGTTGATTTTGGTGAATTATTAATGTATAATAATGTTATCAATCAAAGGAATCACGAAAATGAAAAAGAATTTTATACTTAAAGCAATACTTTGGGTCGTTCAGGGCTTTATCGTCGGCCTTGGTGCGATCCTTCCCGGAGTCAGCGGCGGAACGCTTTGCTACGCCTTCGGAATTTACGATCAGATACTCGAAGTCCTCTCGAATCCCCTCAGGGGCATCAAAAAGCATTTCAAGATGCTCGTCTTCGTCGGCATCGGAGGCGTGCTCGGATTTGTCGGCTTTGCGGGAATAACCGAACAGCTTCTCAAATGGAACGAGGCTGTTGTTCTTTGCGTATTCGTCGGTCTTATCGCGGGAACGATCCCCGAGCTTTGGCGCGACGCGGGAAAAGAGAAGAGAAACAAATTCTCGATCATTTCGCTTGTTATCAGCTTTATTGCCATTTCGGCTGTGTTCTACCTCTTCAAGAACGTATTGCAGCTGACCATCGCTCCGAATTTCGTCGGATGGCTCATTTGCGGTCTGCTTTGGGGGCTCAGCTTCATTATTCCCGGCTTCAGCTCGTCAACGCTTCTTCTGTTCTTCGGTATCTACGAGCAGATGTCGCATGGCATCTCGCACCTCGATTTCGGAGTGCTCATTCCTCTCGGAATTGCAATGCTCGCGACTCTTTTGCTCTTCTCGAAGCTTATGAAACTTGTCTTTGACAAGTACCATTCGCTTGCGTCGCACGCTGTAATGGGCTTCGTCCTTGCAACGACTTTGATGATCTTGCCTCCGTTCAACACGGGAATCGGTGATGTCGTTATCTACCTTATTTGCATCGTTTGCGGCGCCGCAGCGTCTTTTGGCTTCAATATTCTTTGCGGAAAGATAAGATCGAAGGCGGAAGAAGAATAAATTTTATAAAAGGTATTGACATTTACTGTCGAACGTGATATAATATATTGCTTAATAAATCGAAATAAAAGTTTCTTATCAAGAGCAACCGAGGGACAGGCCCTATGACGTTGCAGCAACCTACTGTCAAGCAAGGTGCTAAATCCTGACAGATGAGTTTGAGAGGTCTCGTCTGCGCGAGGCCTCTTTTTTGAGAAAGGAAAAGAAAAATGGAAAAGAACCGCAGACTTTTTACATCCGAATCGGTTACCGAGGGACATCCCGATAAGATCTGTGATATGATCTCGGACGCTGTCCTTGATAATCTTCTTGCGCAGGACCCCATGTCCCGCGTTGCTTGCGAGGTATGCTGCACCACAGGTCTCATCGTCGTAATGGGCGAGGTCACCACAAACGGCTATGCAGATCTTCAGACCATCGCTCGCGAGACCGTCCGCGAGATCGGCTACGACCGCGCAAAATACGGCTTCGACTGCGATAGCTGCGCAGTAATCTCTTCGCTCCACGGTCAGTCCCCCGACATCGCAATGGGCGTTGACAAGGCTTTCGAGGCAAAGAACGGCGAGATCACCGACCGGTATGACACCGGCGCGGGCGACCAGGGACTTATGTTCGGTTATGCCTGCAACGAGACACCCGAGCTTATGCCCCTGCCCATCTCCCTTGCACACAAAATGGCAAAGAAGCTGACCGAGGTTCGCAAGAACGGCACTCTCAAGTATCTCCGTCCCGACGGTAAGACCCAGGTCACCGTTGAGTACGAGGATGACAAGCCCGTTCGCGTTGATACCGTTGTCGTATCCTCCCAGCATGACGCTGCCGTAACTCTCGAGCAGATCCGCGCCGACATCGAGGAATACGTAATCAAGCCCACCGTTCCCGCAGAGCTTCTTGATGAAAATACCAAGATCTACGTCAACCCCACCGGACGCTTTGTTATCGGCGGCCCTATGGGCGACAGCGGACTTACCGGACGTAAGATCATCGTTGATACCTACGGCGGATACGCACGTCACGGCGGCGGCGCTTTCTCGGGTAAGGATCCGACAAAGGTTGACCGTTCCGCTTGCTATGCAGCACGTTATCTCGCAAAGAACGTTGTTGCTGCAGGTCTTGCAGAGCGTTGCGAGATCCAGGTTGCTTACGCGATCGGCGTAGCTCGCCCCGTATCTGTTCTTGTTGATACTTTCGGAACCGCAAAGGTAGCCGAGGAGAAGATTGCCGATGCGCTGAACCGTCATTTCGATCTCCGTCCCGCAGCTATTATCGAGCGCTTCGGACTTCGCCGTCCCATTTACTCGAAGCTTGCAGCTTACGGTCATATGGGAAGAGAAGATCTCGATGCTCCTTGGGAGCGCCGCGATCTTGCAGAGGTTCTTAAGGCAGAGCTTCTTTAATCACATCATATCCGCACTCCGCGTATAATGACATTGTATGGGGGTGCGGTATGTTGGTTTTGGATATAATAGTTTCGGGATTCGCGGCTTGGGGGCTTTTTTGCGCGGCAAAATTTCTGGCAGACGGATATATGACGCCGCAGAATGCCCGCCCGCGTCCTGCAGTCAGACTTCGGGGAAACGAAAGCCCGAAGGAGGTAGCCGAGCTTTGCGAAAACGCAAGAAAAGCGATCGTTTGCAACCGTGGGGAAGTCGTTCTTCTCCTACCCGATGATGAGGCTTTCGCAGAAACGATCGAAAAAATGAATCTTCCCGAGGTCAAAATAGTTTACGAAAAAAGAAAGGAAAGGCTAAATGAATAATCACAATCAATACGGCGGCGGTTTCGATTCCTTTGTCGACAGCCTTTCCCTGAAAGGCAAAGCCGCCGAGGAAACGCCTAAGAGCAACGAGCTCAAGGGCACCGTTGAAGGCATTCTCTACCGCAACGATGACAACGGTTACATAGTTGCCACAGTTATCAGCGACGAGGATGAGCTTGTCAATATCGTCGGCATAATGCCCGATGTTGACGAGGGCGACCGAATTACAGCCCACGGAAAATGGGAGAACAACGCCCGTTACGGCAAACAATACAGAGTTATCGAATATATTGTCGAAATGCCCACCGAGGCGGCTGATATCGAAAGATACCTTGCCTCGGGCGCAATCAAGGGCATTCGTGCCAAGACCGCAAGAAGAATAGTGGCGGAATTTGGCGAGGACACCGTCGACGTTATCGAAAACCATCCCGATTGGCTTTCGCGTATCCCGGGTATATCCCCGAAGCGCGCGCTTGAAATATCCGAGGAATTCAAGTCAAAATCGGATATGCGAGCCACCGTTGCCTTCTTCCGCGAATATTTCGGTCCCGCGACAACAATGAAGATATACTCCTGCTTCGGCAAGCATTCGGTCAGTATCGCAAAGGATAATCCTTACAGACTTTGCGAGGAGGTCCGCGGTATCGGATTCGACAAAGCCGATGCAATGGCGCAAAAGCTCGGTCTGTCAAGTGATTCTCCCGATAGGATCGGCGCGGGTATAGTCTATATTCTCACCTTCAATGCCGCGCAGAACGGGCACACCTGTCTCCCGCGCGAAAAGCTCGTCGAGGCTGCGGCAAGTCTTCTTGGAGTGGATGCCGCCGCTGTTTCATCCGAAACAGACAAGCTGATCACAAAGGGCAGACTTTTCAGCGAAACAGTCGGCGAGGATACCTATATTTACGAATCTCTGCAGTATAAGAACGAACGCTACATTGCCGAAAAGCTCTGGCGACTCAAGCGCAGTTCCGCTCCGCTCGATTTCAAGGACATCGAAGCTTTCGTCCGCAAGGAAGAGGTGCAGAACCGCATTGAATATGCCGATGAGCAGAAAAAGGCGATCTTCAACGCGATGACAAGCGGTGTGCTCGTGCTCACGGGTGGTCCCGGCACGGGTAAGACCACGGTCGTCACCGCGATCATAAATATTTATGAAAGCCTCGGGCTCGAGGTCGCGCTTGCCGCACCCACGGGTCGCGCCGCAAAGCGAATGACTGAGGCAACAGGCAGAGAGGCGAAAACGGTGCACCGTCTGCTCGAAGTTGATTTCGGCGACGGCGACAGATCCTCAAAGCGCGACGACAGCGCACCGCTTGTTTTCAAGCGCGGAGAGAATAATTACCTCGACGAGGATGCAATAATCATAGATGAGGCTTCAATGCTCGATACCGTGCTGACAGCGTCCCTCCTCAAAGCCGTAAGACCCGGCGCGAGGATCGTCTTTATCGGCGATGCTGATCAGCTCCCCTCCGTCGGAGCGGGCAACGTGCTTTGCGACATTCTTGATTCGGGAGTGCTGCCTTCTGTAAGACTTTCCAAGATCTTCAGACAAGCCGAGGAATCGCTGATCGTCACCAACGCCCATGCGATCAACCGCGGCGAGATGCCGCGCCTTGACGTCAAGGATCGAGATTTCTTCTTTATGCCCCGCGAGAGCGACGCGCAGATCGCGTCAACCGTTGCAAGCCTTTGCGCCGAGAGACTGCCACGCGCATACGGCGACCCCGAGGGGATCCAAGTAATTTCGCCCACAAGACGAGGCAATTCGGGCACGGACAAGCTAAATTCGGTACTGCAAGCGGCAATAAATCCACCCGCGCGCGGAAAAAAGGAGCATAAATTCCGCGACACCGTTTTCAGAACCGGCGACAGAGTTATGCAGGTCAGAAACAATTATGAGCTCGAGTGGACTCGCTACGGCAAGCTCGGAATGGGTATTTTCAACGGCGACATAGGAAAGATCAAGGATATAAATCCTGTCGAAAAATATATCGAGATCGACTTTGATTCAAGAGAGGTGTTCTATGAATTTACCGATCTTGAAGACCTTGAGCTTGCCTATTGCGTCACCGTGCACAAGAGCCAGGGCAGCGAGTATCCCACGGTCGTTCTTCCTCTCGGAAGCGTTCCGCCGATGCTCTGCACAAGGAATCTGCTTTATACAGCCGTTACCCGTGCGCAGAAGCGCGTTATCGTTGTAGGATTTGAATCAACCATAGAAACAATGGTTGGCGGTCTGCGTTCGGCATTGCGTTATACAGGCCTTTCGCGAAGGCTCTGCGAGGTAGCTTTCAAATGAAAATGTATCCCATAACACGCGCAAAACTTTGGCTTCGAGCGTTGATCGCGGGCGAAAAGTGTATTGCGTGCGGCGAGATGAAAACAAAGGGAGAAAGCCTGCTCTGTCCCGAATGCGAAGACGATCTGAAGCGCTCGCATCTCTTGCTTTGTCCCGATTGCGGAGCTTATGCGCGCGATTGCCTTTGTGTGACCCCGATAATGCGCGATGCGGGGCTTGACGTTTTGATAAAGTACGCGTTTTATGACGCAACGGATAAGGATGCCGCTCTCAATCGCATCATCCGAAGACTCAAACATATTCCCGACAGACTTGCTTTTTCCTATTTTGCGGCAGTCCTTTCCCGCCATCTTTCCGTGCTTTGCAACTCGCGCGGATATACCAAAGATAACACTCTGGTCGTGCATATCCCGCGAAGCAAAAAGACGATAGCGCGCGACGGTCACGACCAAGCAGAGCTTTTTGCAGCCGCAGTAGCCAAAAGAATGGATTTCCCGCATCGGGCAGTCATCAAAAGGCTAAAACACGGCAAGGCACAAAAGTATCTCCACATTGACGAGAGAATCGAGAACGTCAAGGGTATGTTCTGCCTCAAAGACGCCGATTCGGTGAAAGGAAGGAACATCATTCTTGCCGATGACCTTGTCACAACGGGCGCAACGGTAAGCGAAGCGGCAAGGATCCTCTTGTCTGCGGGCGCCGCCGACGTTGTGTGTATTTGCATTGCAAATTCCGATAAATTCAGAAAATAAATCAGTCATCAAGGGCACGCTCAAGGCGTGCTCTTCCTTTTAACAACGTCTAATCTGAGCTGTGAAGAAAATGAAAGAAAAATAAATATATTTTTCGAAAAAGGTTGCTTTTTTGCATTAAATATAGTATAATTATTATGTATAAATATAAAATAGCGGTATTATGCCGTGGAGTTAATAGATGTTGAATTTATCGTTAAGAAAGGATATAGGAATCGACCTCGGGACTGCGAGCTGTCTTGTCTATGTGAAGGGCAAGGGCATCGTGCTCACCGAGCCTTCTGTCGTTGCCGTAGATCTCGAATCGGACGAGATCATCGCTTTCGGAAGAGAAGCGCAGATGATGATCGGGCGTACACCCGAGAATATCATTACAGTCCGCCCCCTTCGCGACGGTGTTATCAGCCAGTATGACAGAACGCTCGAAATGCTTCAGTACTTCCTGCGCCGCGCCTGCGGTCCGCTGCTTATTCCGCCAAGAGTCGTTATCTGCGTTCCCTCGGGAATAACCGAGGTTGAGGAGCGCGCGGTCGAGGATGCTGTACGCAATGCGGGCGCAAGAGCCGCATATCTGATAGAAGAACCCGTTGCCGCGGCAATCGGCGCGGGCATTGATATTTCAGCTCCGAGCGGAAATATGGTCGTCGATATCGGCGGCGGAACGACCGACATTGCGGTCATCTCGCTCGAGGGCGTTGTCGTATCCGAGTCCATCAAGGTTGCGGGCGATAAGTTCGACGAGGCGATCATTCGTTACGTAAGACAGAAATACAATATACTCATCGGTGAGCGAACCGCCGAGAGTATCAAGATCAGACTCGGAACAGTCTTCAAGCCCGCCCGTCTTGAACAGATGGACGTCAAGGGAAGATGCTTGGCACAGGGCTTACCGAAATATGTCACTCTCAACAATTATGAAATGCTCGAAGCACTTCTCGGACCGATCACCGCGATCATTGACGCGATCTGTCAGGTCATTGAGCGTACACCTCCCGAGCTTGTTGCGGATATTATCAACAACGGCATCGTTATGACGGGCGGCGGATCGCTCCTTCGCGGATTCGATAAGCTGATAACCGATCTGACGGGTATTCACACCTATGTGGCAAAGGACGCGATTTCCTGTGTCGCCATCGGCACGGGCAGGGCGCTCGATCACATCAATATTCTGAACGAAGGTTCACTCAACTTCACAAGAGCGCAAAAGCGCTCGGGCCGCTGATATTTGGAGAAAAGAATGGATAACAGAAATAATTATAAACACGGACGCCGTCCGATCAAGCGCGAGGGCGATGCCACGCGCGAGGTCGCCGAGGGCATCGTTTACGGCAGAAATCAGGTGCGCGAGCTCCTCAAGACCGACCGCGCGGTGGATAAGATCTATCTCCGCAGGGGCGACCGCGAGGGCTCTGTGCTGCAGATAATCGCAATGGCATCCGAAAAGGGAATTCCGATAGTTGACGTTGAACGCGAGAAGCTTGATTCTCTTTGCGGCTACGGAAACCATCAGGGCGTTGCCGCAATGGCGGCGGAAAAGGAATATTGCGAGGTCGCGGATATTCTGAAGATCGCAGAGGAGAGAGGGGAAGATCCCTTCATCGTCATTCTCGACGGCGTCGAAGATCCCTATAACCTCGGTGCGGTAGTCAGATGTGCCGAATGTGCGGGCGCACACGGTGTCATCATTCCCAAAAGACGCGCGGCGGGACTCACACCCGCGGCGGCAAAATCCTCGGCAGGTGCGCTTGAGCACATGGCTGTCGCAAAGGTGGTCAACATCTCGGCGGCGATCGAGGAGCTTCAGGCGGCAGGCGTTTGGGTATACGCCGCAGAGGCAGACGGCGACGAGCTTTACGGCGTCGATATGAACCGCCCCGCAGCGTTTGTTTTCGGCAGCGAGGGACGCGGAGTTTCGCGTCTGGTTTGTGAAAAGAGCGACTACAAGGTTTCGATCCCGATGTATGGAAAAGTAAACTCGATGAATGTTTCAACTGCAGCCGCAGTAGTGCTTACCGAAGCGGCAAGACAGAAGCATTCGGGAATAAATTAAGGTGGATAAAAATATGGCAGACGATAACAAGAGAAACGCTTTGTTTTCGAAGCTTTTTGCAAAAGATAAACCAAAGTCCGAGCCCGAGGCTAAGAATGAAAATGCGTCGCTCGACGAGCTTATGGCATTTGATACCGAAAATACCGAAATCCCCGCCGAGGAAAACACTCCCATCGCCGATGACGCTTCCCTTGAGGAATGGTTTTCGGGCAATATGGATGACAGCGGCGCGGTAGCCGACGAGGATATAACCGATGCGATCGCAGAGCTCTTCGGTGAAGATTTTGCGCCCGCAGAGGATGCTGCCGAGATCCCCGCAGAGATAATTGAGGAGCTCCCCGAGATTCCCGCAGCAGAATATGATGAAGAACCTGCACCCGCAGAGGAATACATCGAAGAGCCCGTTTACGAGGAGCAGGAGGATATCCCTTCCGCACTTGAATATGAGGAAGAGGAGATCGCCGAGGAGCCCGCAGAGGCACCCGAAGAGCCCCGTGTAGACGAGGATACGGCGACGCTTCTTACCGCTCTCGGATACTCCGATGCACAACCGGCACAGACTCATCAGCAGCATGCGCGCCCCGAAAAGAAAGAGCGTAAGACTGTTGACCTCTCGCTTGCTTACGGCTATGAGGGCAAGGAATATATGTCGCACGGACAAACTGCGGCAATCAAGAATACATACGCAAGAAACAGATTCAGTATGCTCATCCGTCTCGGCGGAACGCTGTTGTTTGCAATTCTGCTCTTTGTTTACGATGCTTTCGGAAAGAGCTTCGGCGGAGCACTCGATGCAACCGTTTATCCCGTTGTCAACATTATGATCTCGCTCCAGCTTTTGCTGATTGCCGCTGCGTTCTCCTTCAAGCAAATCATCGCGGGCATCAACGGAATTTTCAAGGCAGAACCGATAGTTCATTCTGTCAGCGCCACAGCACTTGCGCTCACCGTTCTATATGACATCGTGATCGCAATTGTTGCGCCCGAAACCTTTGCTCTTTATAATTTTCCCGCGGCTATTTGCCTGCTTCTTTCCGTGCTTCACGATTATCTGGTGCTCGAGCGCGAAACCTACGTTTTCGACCGCCTTTCATCCTGGCAGAGCGTTGCAACCCTTGAGCGCGTTGATGCCGCAGACCTTGCCGCAGAGCTTGGCGAGGGAAGAGTGGGAGATGCCGAAAACAGGATCGGCCAGGCGTTCCGTCTGCGCCGCGGTGAGTTTGCGGAAAATTATTTCCGTCACATCAACCGCCGCCATCCGCTGACAAAGATCCTCAATTTCATCATCGCGCCGGTCATTGCACTTTCGCTCGTCATCTTCATCATTTCACTTGCATCGGAAAAGACTGCGCTTGAAGCATTCAACATTATGCTGACCGTAAATCTTTTCGCGCTTCCCTCATTTATGCTCATTTCCATGAGCTATCCCTTCTATATCCTCGTGTCGAAAAATCTCAACGCAGATTCGGTTATTTTCAGCGAATCCGACGTCAGCGAATATAAGAAGGTCGATACCGTTGTATTTGAGGAGGCGGATCTATTTGATGATTCCTCGCTCACGATCAACCGCATTTCCGTATGCGACAAGAACCGTATGCAGGATGTGTTCGATATTATGTGCGGAGTTTCTGCGCTCTATGACCGCATAGGCGGCCGCATTGCAAGTGCTTTCCGCGATTCGACTGCAGAAGGTGATATCCCCACCGATATTTCCGTTGTCAGCGTTGACGACGGCGGTTTTGAGGGCTACGCGGGCGGCAGATACTATACCGTCGGATCAGACGCATACCTCACCTCAAAGGGTATCTCTGTTATGAGATATTACGACGATAAGTATATCGCATCCAACCCGGGCGGCGTCGTTCTTCATATCGCTGTTGACGGAATTGAGGTCTTCAAGCTTTATCTGACATACAGGATCTCCGATAATATGCTTTCGGTCATCAACGAGCTTGCCGAGGCAAAGACGAGAATAATTATGCGTACAGTTGACCCCAACATCAATCTTGACCTGATCCTCCGAATGTTGACAAGCACCTTCGACGGCAAGCTTACCCTTGTCCGCAAGCCTTACGATGAAAACGCGGAAGCGGCATCCTTGAGAGACGAGACCACTATCGAGGGCGGTGTCCTTGTAAACGGCGAGGTTCCCGAGTCGATACTTGACGTAGTCAAGGCTTGCAAGCTTTACGGAGCATATTCGAAGCTGAATTTCCACACGAGCATTATCCTCTTCGGCGCAGGCGCTCTGCTTTCGGTATTCCTCGGAATCATCGGCGCACTTGCGGGAATTTCATCGCTTTATATAGTTCTGTTCCAGATAATTTCAGTCATTCCGAGTATTATTCTTTCTAATCTGATTCTTAAATAAGGAAAATAAAATGTACGATTCATCACTTTTGCGTTCTGTCCAGAAGCCCGGAAGATATTCGGGCGGCGAATACGGGCAGATCATAAAGGACAAGGAAAAAGTCAAGGCGCGCTTTGCTTTTTGCTTCCCCGATTCCTATGAGATAGGAATGTCCAACCTCGGTATGAGGATCCTTTACGGCGTTCTCAACCAAAGCGACGACGTCTGGTGCGAGCGTGTGTTTGCACCCTGGCAGGATATGACAGCCAAGCTCCGCGAGAAGAATATTCTTCTGACCGCGCACGAAAGCGGCGACAACGTCCGCGATTTCGATTTCCTTGGCTTCACTCTGCAGTATGAGATGTGCTACACCAACATTCTCAACGTCCTCGAGCTTTCGGGAATTCCGCTTAAAGCCGAGGATAGAGGGGAAGAGTTCCCGATAGTCATCGGCGGCGGTCCTTGCGCGGTCAATCCCGAGCCTATCGCAGAGTTTTTCGACCTCTTCAACATCGGAGAGGGCGAGGAAATGCTTCCCGAGATCGTTGCACTTTATATCAAGATGAAGGAATCCGGCGCAACCAAGAAGGAGTTCCTTCTTGAAGCTGCACGCACCATTTCGGGCGTTTACGTTCCCTCGCTTTATGACGTTGAGTATAATGAGGACGGAACTATCAAGTCTTATAAACCCAACGCAGAGGGCGTTCCCACAAGCGTCAAGAAGCGCATAGTTGCCGATCTTGACACGATGTATTTCCCCGAGGCAGTTGTTATGCCCTATCTCGAGACGGTTCAGGACAGGATCATGCTCGAGGTCTTCCGCGGATGCATTCGCGGATGCCGTTTCTGCCAGGCGGGAATGATCTACCGCCCCGTCCGCGAAAAATCCCCCGAGACCTTGCTTCGTCAGGCAAAATGCATCTATGAGGCAACGGGCTATGAGGAAATTTCGCTCACTTCGCTTTCAATTTCCGACTATACAAAGCTCCCCGAGCTTACCGACGGACTTATCGAGTGGACAAATGAGAAAAAGGTAAATCTCTCTCTCCCCTCGCTCCGAATCGACTCCTTCACAAAGGAGCTGATGGAAAAAGTCGCATCGGTTCGCGCATCCTCGATCACCTTCGCACCCGAGGCGGGCACGCAGAGACTCCGTGACGTTATCAACAAAAACGTCACCGAGGAGGACCTTATGCGCTCGGCTTCGATCGCGTTCGGATCGGGCAAGGAGCAGGTAAAGCTCTACTTTATGAACGGACTTCCCACCGAGACCGACGAGGATATCGAGGGAATCGCAAAGCTCGCAAAGGCAACCATCGAGCAGTTCTATGCTACTCCCGGTCACAGCCGCCGCGCGCCGGGCGTAACCGTCAGCGTTTCCTGCTTCGTCCCCAAGCCCTTCACTCCCTTCCAGTGGGAGGCACAGGATACTGTCGATGAACTTGTCCGCAAGCAGCAGTATCTCCGCACTTGCATCACCGACCGCAAGATCAAGTACCACCACCATGACGCCCGCGTTTCGCATATCGAGGCGGTTCTTGCCCTCGGCGACCGCAGACTTTCAAAGGCTCTTCTGCTCGCTCACGAGCGCGGATTCGGCTTTGACGCGTGGGATGAGTATTTCGATGCCGAGGCTTGGATGAAGGTCTTTGCCGATTCGGGAATTGATACCGCGTTTTACGCAAACCGCCGCCGCGCGGATGATGAAGTCCTTCCCTGGGATATAATCGACGTCGGCGTTACAAAGGAATTCCTCCTTCGCGAAAAGAAGAAGGCTTATGAAGAAAAGACCACGCCCTCCTGCCGTGAGCAGTGCTCGGGCTGCGGCGCAAACTGTCTGGGAGGTAAGGATACATGCTGTCCGAATTCAAAAAAATAAGCGATTATCCGCTTCTTGAAACTCCCGCTACGATCCGCCTCGGATTTTATAAAAAGGGCGCGCTTCAATATATCTCCCACCTCGATCTTCAGCGCACCTTCCAGCGCATTCTCAGCCGCGCCGAGCTTCCGCTTTGGTATACACAGGGCTTCAATCCCCACCCGAAGCTCGTTTTCGGACTTCCGCTCCCGATAGGATGCGAAAGCGTCTGCGAGATGGCGGATATCAAGCTCACCCGCGATATGCCCGCCGAGGACATCCTCGCGCGTCTGCATAAGGCAACGGTCGCCGATCTCGATTTCTTTGCCTGCTACCCCGCAGATCGCAAATTCGCCGACATCGACGGCGCACTTTACGAGTATAATATCGAGTGTGACGTAGATGACGAGATGCTCGAAAAGATCGATCGAGTTCTTTCAAATTCGCCGCTGACGGTGCTCAAACACACCAAATCAGGCGATAAAGAGGTCGACATCTTCCCGCTTATCAAGAGCTTCAAGCTCGAAAAGCTTGAGGGCGGACTCAAGATCACCGCACTTCTCGCCGCGGGAAGCAATCAGAACCTCAGCTCCGAATATCTGCTCGAAGCGCTTCGCAAGCGACTCATCTTCCTTCGCGAGGAAGAGAATTATTCGATCAAGCGCCTTTCGATCCACGACGCAAAGGGGAAAATATTCAAGTAAAATAGAAAGGAGAACGGTATGGATATCACAGAGATCAGGCAGAACATTGCCGTCAACATTTCGGCAATGCGCAACGCTGCGGGACTCACGCAAGCGCAGTTTGCCGAAAAGCTCAATTATACCGATAAGGCGATCTCAAAATGGGAACGCGGCGAGTCGGTGCCCGATATAGCCGTTCTTTGGAAGATAGCCGATATGTTCGGCGTAACGGTCGATTGGCTGATAACCGATCACGGCTCGTCCGAAGCCACCCCCGATGCAGAAGCCGTCAAGGCGGGGAAGAAAAACCGCCTCTTGATCTCGCTTCTTTCGTCCGTTGGCGTATGGTTTATCGCGACGATAGTTTTTATCGTGATGCAGAGCCTCGGCGCAGATCGCGTTTGGCTGCCATTTATGTGGGCAGTCCCTGCAACCTGCATCGACCTGCTCGTCTTCAACGCCATCTGGGGCAAATATAAGATCAACTTTCTGTTCATCTCGCTGATAATCTGGACGATAATCGGAGCAACCTACATCACTATCGCAAATTGGTCGCTTTGGTATATCTTCCTCTTCGGCGCACCTCTCCAGGTCGCAACTATCTTCTGGTCACAGATAAAGATCATCATCAAACCCAAAAAGAAAACTGAACAACCCGCCGAAAATGCGGAATAAATCTGATCCGCAAGTCGCACAGGCTTGCGGACTTTTTCAAATTATGGAGGAATCAAAATGAAAAAGTACCTGCTCCCCGAATCGGGCAATTTCTACAAGGCAAATCTTCACTGTCACACGGTCCTTTCGGATGGCTGTCTGACCCCCGAAGAGGTCAAGGAGATCTATAAAAACGAGGGCTACTCCGTCGTTGCCTATACCGATCACGACATTCTCATCCCCCACCACGCCGAGCTTTCCGATGATGAATTTCTCGCCCTCAACGGCTGGGAGATCACCTTCACCGAGCCCGAAGTTGATCCCATCCGCAACGTTAAGCGCGTTTGCCACATGTGCTTTATCGCAAAGGATCCCGACAACGTAAAGCAGGTCTGCTGGTTCCACCGCAAGCATTTCAACAAGAACGAAGATAAAGCAAACTGCGCCGACGAACCCGAGTTCAAGCCCGAATACACTCCCGAATCGATCAACGAGTGTATTGCACGTGTAAAGGAAGCGGGATTCTTCGTTACATATAATCATCCCACCTGGTCGCAGGAAGATTACACCCGCTATACCAAGTATCACGGTATGGATGCTATGGAGATCTGCAACTTCGGTTGCGTAGCCATCGGACATCCCGAACAGAATGACCGCGTATACGACGATATGCTTCTCGCGGGCGATCGCATCGGATGCCTCGGCACCGATGATAACCACAACAAGCATCCGGGCGAGGTCACGTGGGATTCCTTTGGCGCTTGGACCTGCATCAAGGCGGATAAGCTCGATTATAAGGCTATCACAGATGCAATGGCAAACGGCAATTATTACGCATCTCAGGGCCCCGATTTCACCGAGATCAGCTATGAGGACGGCAAAGTGACGGTCAAGACCTCCCCCGTCGCCACCATCGCATTCAGCACAGGCTCTCGCCACGCAGGCTACTTTGGAAACGGCGACGGCACTCCCATCACCGAAGCGACTTTCGAACTCAAGGAAACCGACAACTACGTCCGCGTCACCATCCGCGACGCGCAAGGCAAACCCGCACATTCGAGAGCATACTTTCTTGACGAACTGAAATAATGAAAGTTTTGGTCAACCTTTTTCAAAAGGTTGCAGATTCTTAAGGCGGAGCCTTAAGTCGCCCTCCGCAGAGGGCGAAATAATCTTTATTGCGCTTCAAACCGGCGGCGCCCCGCCGACGGTTTGAACAATAGAAGAGCCTCGCCCTTCAGCGCGAGGCTCTTCTATTGTTACCGATATATATAAACCTATTGCAAAAGAATTGCTTTTGTGATATAATTATCAAAATAATCTTCAAAGGATTAATCATCAATGAATTACAAACGCACAAAACTCGCCTGCTATTCCGCATACGTCACAATGGCGTCCGCTTTTTCCCTGCCTCCGCTGCTTTTCGTGACCTTCCACGATATGTACGGTGTTTCGTACACACTTCTCGGAACACTCGTGCTGACCAATTTCTGCACCCAGCTTACGGTCGACCTGATACTTTCGTTTTTCTCAAAGTATTTCAATGAAAAGTTTTTGGTCAGGGTTATGCCGATCATAACCTCGTGCGGACTTGCAATTTACGCCTTCACGCCCGTGCTTTTCCCGAACTCGATCTTCGTCGGCTTGATGATCGGAACAATTATCTTTTCTGTCTCCGCGGGACTTTCGGAGGTGCTTGTAAGCCCCGTTGTTGCGGCGATCCCGTCCGATAACCATGGACGCGATATGAGCTTCCTGCATTCGCTCTTCGGCGTTGGAGCTTTTTCCGTCATCGTTATAAGCACGCTCTTCCTTAAAATCTTCGGAAGCGAAAATTGGAGTTGGCTGACGCTCATCTTCGCCGCATTTCCGCTGATTACCGCCGTACTCTTTATGACATCGCCCATGCCCGATATGACCCCCTCGGAGGCATCGAAGGGCGGCGAGAAGTCAAAGAAATACACCGTAGGACTTGCCCTCTGCGTTGCTTGCATCTTCTTTGGAAGCTGTGCGGAGAATACGATGTCAAACTGGTCGTCGGGATTCGTTGAGAACGCTCTCGGCATCGACAAGGCAATCGGTGATATCCTCGGAACCGCAATGTTCGCCATTCTTCTCGCGCTGACGAGAATGGTCTACGCGAAGTTCGGAAAAAGCATTACCCCTGTGCTCTTTATCGGAATGATCGGTGCTGCTGCTTGCTATCTTGTTGCCGGGATTTCGACAAACGCAGTTGTCGCCCTCATATCTTGCGCGCTTACTGGTATGTTTACCTCAATGCTATGGCCCGGCGCATTGATATTTATGGAAGAAAAGCTACCCGGCGCAGGGGTAGCGGCATATGCACTTATGGCATCGGGCGGAGACCTTGGCGCATCGATCGCGCCCCAGCTAATGGGTATCGTAGTCGATAAAGTGACCATATCTTCCTTCGCCGCCGACCTCGCAACTCAAACAGGCCTCACCGCCGAGCAGATCGGAATGAAATCGGGAATGCTGCTCACAACAGTTTTTCCTCTGATCGGTATCATCGCGCTTGCTGTTACGGTCAGGTATTTTAAGAAGAAAAGCATATAAAATCAAGCCGACTTGAAGTTGATAGTTCAAGTCGGCTTGTTTGTTGTAAGTGGAACTTTACGGTCTACTGCATTATAATGCTTTGAGGAAAAAACTATTTATTAGACGAGTGCGAACAAAGCTTTCTTGGTGTCCCCTCATCACCCGCTGCGGCGGGAGCTTCTCCCAGGAGAAGCCTTGGGTTACTGTTTACTGCGTTTATTCTTTCTGGTCATCGTATATTACAATAACTATTTAGATCGGGTTGACATGACCGTTTACATTTAGGTGCACATAGTAACAATCGCACGGTATTAACTGTAGGAATTAAATTAGCGCACCAACCTACTTAAGGCTTCTCCTGGGAGAAGCTCCCGCCGCAGCGGGTGATGAGGGGACACCGTCTGTACTGCATTATATCAAGTGAATTGCATTTTTTATATTGACAATTAAACCAATATATGCTATAATAAAAAATGTGAATCGGGGACGACACCCATAACAAAAAACGGAATTCACGCGCTTAATATCTTAACTTCAATAACAAGGGGGGCGACACCCATCGAAAAAAACGTGATCGTTATTGACAGCCAAGGTAATGAATATGAAGCGACCTACCCGAAAAGGGCGAAAGGTCTTGTAAAAAGTGGCAGGGCACGCTTCGTAGGAGAAAATAAGATTTGCCTTGCGTGTCCGCCAGATATATATTTGGAGGATAATAAAATGTCAGAAAATATCAATACAAACGTAGAGCAGAAAACCGTAGAACTTACCAAATCGGAAGTTTGGGCGCAGATCATCAAGCTTCAGGATCAGTTGACATCGCTCAAAGATACACTCAGTGCATTGATCGAGGTACACGATACAGACGAGATGGAGAACGCCGTTCCAACCAAGTCGGTTATCAACGAAGTGGTTTTGAACAAGACAAAAGTTATAAACGCTATCTTCAGCGAACGTGAAGCAACGCTCAACTCGCTCCTTGATTTCTATAAGATCGTGTATAACGATCTGTATCAGCAAGAGAAAAATGCGAGAAAAGAGAAGATCGAAATAGTTCAAAACATTTGGTACAAGTATCTTGTCGAAATGGAAGGCTGGTTCGATGAAGAAGCTATGGCAGAAGCAAAGAACTACGTTAGATCACAGATTGATCTGCTTGTAATGGATATTATGTCAGATAAGATCTAAAACCTAAAATTTTGAGCCGATCGGGGAGTAAAATCCTTGATCGGCTTTTTATTAATGTGTACAAATTAAATTAAAATCTGTAGGGGAGGGCGTAGCGTAGCGGCGACGCGGTATTGAATGACAGTCCGGGGGACTGTCAGATCCGCGGCGTGACCGAGCCGCAGCGAGAAACTCGACCTCCCAAGCCCAATAGTATTATAGCTGTGCATTTCATCAAGAAAACATCATTATATTTTCTGGATTTAGTCACTGAAATAGTATTATGCTGTCGTGGGAGGTCGAGGACGCCCTCCCCTACAGACTCGTAATATTATTTGTGAAAATGATTATATTGAAATCCTCGTCATTATATTGATTGTTATGATATACCGTTCGCCCAAGGCGAACAATACGATATATCTGCCTTGCGGCAGATACGATATGCCCGAGCATTCCACGGAATGCTCGGGCGTGAATTATATTAGCTATAACCTATTATTTCATCTCAATAAGAGACTCATCCCACATCTCGGGAGCCTCATAACCAAGAAGGTTTACAACGGTAGCAGCTACGTTGGAAAGACCGAACTGACCGTTATCAGCCTTAACGCTGATTCTGTCCTCGCCCGATGCGTCGTAGATGATGCAGGGAACGGGATTGAGGGTGTGCGAGGTCTTTGCCTTGTAGGAGCCATCCTTGTTGGTCTTGGGAGCCTTCGTCTTCTTGTCAAGCTCTGCCATCTCGTCTGCGTTGCCGTGGTCAGCTGTGATAACTGCAACGCCGCCGAGCTTGTCAACTACTGCGAGGATACGTGCAAGCTGAAGGTCAAGCGCTTCCATCGAGCAAACGGTTGCAAGGAGCGAGCCTGTGTGGCCGACCATATCGCCGTTGGGGAAGTTTACTCGGAGGTAGCGATACTTGCCCGACTCGAGGCACTCGATGAGCTTATCGGTGATCTCTGCGCACTTCATCCAGGGTCTCTGCTCGAAGGGGATAACGTCGGAGGGAACCTCGATGTAGGTTTCGAGCTCCTCGGAGAACTTGCCCGAGCGGTTGCCGTTCCAGAAGTAGGTCACGTGGCCGTATTTCTGAGTCTCGGAGATCGCAAGCTGGGAGATTCCGCTGCCTGCAAGGTACTCGCCGAGGGTATTGGTGATCTCGGGAGGAGAAACGAGGTAACGGGAGGGAATGTGAAGGTCGCCGTCGTACTCGAGCATACCTGCGTATACTACGTTCGGATGACGAACTCTGTCGAACTTGTCGAAGCTCTCGCCTTCGTCGAAGGTGCGGGAGATCTCGAGGGAACGGTCGCCGCGGAAGTTGAAGAAGATGAAGCTGTCGCCATCCTCAACGGTTCCGACGGGCTTGCCGTCCTTTGCGATGACGAATGCGGGAAGATCCTGGTCGATAACGCCGGTCTCTGCGCGGTAGGTCTTGACAGCCTCCTCAGCGGATGCAAACTGTCTGCCCTCGCCGAGAACGTGGGTCTTCCATCCGCGCTCAACCATCGACCAGTCAGCCTCGTAACGGTCCATTGTGATCTTCATTCTTCCGCCGCCCGAAGCGATGCAGATGTCGAGATCATCGGAGCGCAGAGTGGAAAGGAACTCCTCGAAGGGAAGGATGTAGTCGAGAGCTGAGGTCTCGCCTACGTCACGTCCGTCAAGAAGGATGTGAATGCGGATCTTATTTACGCCCTCTTCCTTTGCGCGCACGAGCATTGCCTTGAGGTGGTCGATGTGCGAGTGAACGTTACCGTCGGAGAAGAGTCCGAGGAAGTGAAGAGTGGAGGAATTGGTCTTTACGTTGGAAATGAGAGTCTGCCAGGTCTCGGAAGCAAACATCTTGCCGGACTCGATCGACTGGGTTACAAGCTTTGCGCCCTGTGCGAATACCTGACCTGCGCCGAGAGCGTTGTGTCCAACCTCGGAGTTGCCCATGTCATCGTCGCTGGGAAGTCCGACTGCGGTACCGTGAGCCTTGAGAGTCACGCAGGGATGGTTCGAGAGAAGCTTGTCAAGAGTGGGAGTGAATGCGCGGCTTACTGCATTTGTGGGTCCTTCGGGAGCGATTCCGACACCGTCCATAACGATGGTCAGCACGGGACCCTTCACGGGAGCATAAGCGGCTTTTTTGAGTTCTTTCATTGCAAAAATTCCTTTCGCTTTTAGAAATTTATATTAACCTTATATAGTATACCATTTTTTTACGAAAAATCAAGTCTTTTATGTTAAATTAGAGGAATTTTTTTCATTCGGACGCGAATTTTTTTAGAAAAATCAATTTATTAATAATCAAGTCATTGACTTCGGCAGCAAAAGGGGGTATAATTATAGTAGGTAAATATTTTCTTATCGAAAGGATGAATATAAAAATGTCAGAATGCACACACAACTGTTCAACTTGCTCTGCAAACTGCTCCTCTCGCAAAGAGCCGCAGGATCTGCACGAGCCCGCAAATGCAAAGAGTAATATCAAGCACGTCATCGGCGTTGTCAGCGGCAAGGGCGGCGTAGGTAAGTCCCTTGTCACCTGTATGCTCGCCGTACTCCTTCAGCGCAAGGGCTACAAGGTCGGCGTACTTGATGCAGATATTACGGGTCCCTCTGTTCCCAAGGCTTTCGGAGTTAAGAGCGAAGTCACCGGCAGCGAGGACGGAATGTTCCCGCCCGAGACCGAAAAGGGCATCAAGATGATGTCTGTCAACCTCCTTCTTGAGGACGAGCGCCGTCCCGTTATCTGGAGAGGTCCCGTTATCGCGGGCACCGTTAAGCAGTTCTGGAAGGATACCATCTGGGGCGACATTGACGTTCTTCTCGTTGACTGCCCTCCCGGAACCGGCGACGTTCCGCTCACCGTTTTCCAGAGCCTTCCCCTTGACGGAATCGTCATCGTTTCGAGCCCTCAGGAGCTCGTTTCCATGATCGTCGGCAAGGCGGCCAATATGGCGAATATGATGAATATTCCCGTTCTCGGACTTGTTGAGAATATGAGCTATGCCGTTTGCCCCGATTGCGGCAAGCGCATCAATATCTACGGCGACAGCCACATCCTCGAGATCGCGCAGGGCTTCGGCTATGACGTGCTCGGTCAGATCCCGCTCGATGCAAAGCTCGCGTCTCTTTGCGACAACGGCACGATCGAGGAGCTTGACAGCGATTATCTCGACATCGCGGCTACCGTCATCGAGCACAGACTCGGACTCGGCGAATAATATGCCCGCGTTCCTCAAAAAAATAACCAAAAAGCAGTGGTGCGCGATCGCAAAGAACGCGGTCGTGCTCCTCTTGCTTTTTGCCCTGCTTTTTGCGATCACGCTGCTCTCACTCAATGCCGCTATCAAGTCGGTGACGAAGGACAAAATACTTGAACCGCATACCGCGGCACAGCTCGGCGATATTGATTGCATCCTCGTTCTCGGCTGTCACGTTCGCTCGCAATATCTTGCGGACAGACTGACCACCGCCTTCGGGCTTTACGATATGGGCGCCTCGCCGAAGCTTCTTATGACGGGCGACCACGGCAGAGAAGTTTACGATGAGGTAAACTATATGCTCGACAAAGCCGAAGAGCACGGCATCGAGCGCAAGGACGTTTTCACCGACCACGCGGGATTCTCGACCTATGAGAGCATATACCGCGCAAAAGAGATATTCGGCGCGAAGCGAATTATCATCGTGACTCAAGAATATCACCTTTACCGCGCTCTCTATCTTGCCGAAAAGCTCGGCATCGAGGCTTACGGCGTCAGCGCATCTCTCCACGGCTACGGCTCGCAGGATTATCAGGATATGCGTGAGTCGCTGGCAAGAATGAAGGACTTTTTCTACGCGCTCATCAAACCCGAGCCCACCTTCCTCGGCGAATCCATCCCGATAAGCGGCGACGCTTATCCCTCGCACGACTAACGATCCACTTGTAAAACTGCGTTTTACAAGTGATGCCCCGCTTTGCGGGGATGCGCGCATTATCGCCGCTTGCAAAAATCAAAGATTTTTGCAGCTCCCCTCGGCGCGCGGACTCGCTTTGCTCGTCTAAGCGGTGTTTTTTCGTCGGCAAAGCCGCCGAAAAAACGAATTATATTAAAAAATAGCTTAAAAGTACATAACAAAGGAGACTATTTATGGTTACAGTATCCTTTCCCGGCCTCGGAATAGGCGAGATCAGCTTCAATAAGGTTGCGTTCAGCCTTTTTGGCACTATCGAGGTCAGATGGTACGGCATAATTATGGTGACGGGCATTATTCTTGCCTTTCTTTATGCCTATTATCGCTCGAAGCACGAAGGCATATCCTTTGACGATCTGCTTGACTACGCGATTTTCACCGTCCTCAGCGGAATCATCGGCGCACGCCTTTACTACGTTATCACTTCCGGTCAAAAATACACCTTCGGCGAGATCTTTGCGATCTGGAACGGCGGTATAGCGATCTATGGCGCCATCATCGGCGGTGCGACTGCGCTTCTTTGCGTGTCGCTCTACAAAAAGATCAAGTGGCAGAAGGCCTTTGATATGGTCTGCCCCGGCGTTATGATCGGTCAGATCGTCGGCAGATGGGGCAATTTCTTCAACGGAGAGGCTTACGGCGAGTCGCCCGCGGCTGACAGCCTGCTCTATTTTATGAGAATGGAGCTTCGCCATGAGGATTGGATGAATTCCTACGTCTGCCAGCCCACGTTCCTTTATGAATCGCTCTGGAACCTCGTCGGATTCCTTATCATCAATGCTCTTTACAAGAAGAAAAAGTACGACGGACAGGTTTTCCTGATGTATATCACCTGGTACGGCTTCGGCAGAATGTTTATTGAAGGACTTCGCACCGACAGCCTTATGGTCGGCAGCTTCCGTATCTCGCAGGTAGTGGCATTCCTTTGCTTTATCGTTGGATTTGCATTGCTCGTATATCTCGGTGTCCGCGCATCGAATCGCGCGAAGCTTGCAGCCGCAGAGGGCGAAGTATCTGCCTACGGCGAAATGCTGAACGAAGATAATAAAACCGAAGAAAAAGAAGACTCCAAGGAGGAAGAAAACAATGTCGGCAATACTGATTGACGGTAAGCTCGTCAGCGCGAAGCTCCGCGGCGAGGTAACCGAAAAGAGAATAGAATTTGAAAAGAAATACGGACGCAAGCCCGGTCTCTGCGTCATCAGAGTAGGCGAAGACCCTGCATCCGTCGTTTATGTCCGCAACAAGCTCCGCGCTTGCGAGGAGGTCGGATTTGCATCCACCTGCAATATCCTCCCCGAATCCTATACGACCGAACAGGTCATCGCGGAGGTCGAGAAGGTCAATGCAGATCCCACGGTTGACGGTCTGCTCGTTCAGCTTCCTCTGCCGAAGCACATCGACGAGGCGCGTGTCGTTGCCGCTGTTGCTCCCGAAAAGGACGTTGACGCCTTCGGAAAGCTCGATGCAGGTCATCTGTGCCTCGATGAAGGGAATGTGCTTCCTTGCACTCCTGCGGGCATTATGGAAATGCTCAAACACTATGAGATCCCGGTTGCGGGCAAGGAATGCGTTGTTGTCGGACGCTCCAACATCGTCGGCAGACCCATGGCAGCACTTCTGCTTGCTGCTGACGGTACGGTCACGATAGCTCATAGCCGCACGCCCGATCTCGGCGCTGTTACAAGACGCGCAGACATCCTCGTCAGCGCAGTCGGCAGAGCCGGCCTTATCACGGGTGATATGGTCAAACCCGGCGCGGCGGTCATAGACGTTGGTATGAACCGCAATGCAGAAGGCAAACTTTGCGGCGACGTTGACTTTGATTCGGTCAAGGAGGTCGCGGGTTACATCACCCCCGTCCCCGGCGGAGTCGGTCCAATGACTGTCACAATGCTTATCTGCAATACACTTTACGCCGCAGAGAACGCGGAAAAATAACGATCAATACGAAAAAGCTCCGAGGCGAATGGGTGTTGTCCTTATCGGAGAAATAGAATAAGGGTATGGGCATAGCCCGATGCGTTTGTTATACAAATGCGAAACTGGCAATAAAAGCAGAAGAGAGAGTAACACGGTTACAAAATTCCGTGAAACTCTCTCTTTCTCTGCTTTTTAGTTTGGAGTTATGAGTTGTGAGTTTGCTATCGCAAACGTTATGATATGATTGCCCTTGCAATCTTCAACTTGGCGAAGCCAACCATAACGATGCGGAGCATCCCATAACTCATAACTTGCCCGTATGGGCAATCATAGTTTAGCGTGATACTCCGTTAAGAGTATCACGCCAATGCCTCGGAGCTTTACTATTTAATTAGGTGAAATTCTTTTTGTAGTAGATTATAAGTGCGATGAGAGCCGCAACTATTACCACAATGACAATGATCCAAAGCGAGAGGAGGGAAGGTCCCTTGTCCTTGTCGCCGGTATGAGGCTCAGTCGTGGTTTCTTCATCTGTTGTTACATCACCGGGAGAGGTGGTGACTTCGGGATCTGTGGTAACCTCAGTCCCGCTTGTTTCGGGCTCTGTGGTTACATCGGGGTCGG
>JAFQGP010000042.1 GCA_017415485.1 Clostridia bacterium | reverse complement strand
GAATCCTACGGTATTATCGCCATCCTCGGCAATCATACAGTAAGAATCGGGAGAGCCAAGCACCTGCCAAACTCTGCTAAATACAAGTTCGGGAGTCCATTCGTCGCCCGTTCCGTTCCAATATTCGATGAAAAGAGGTGTAATCTTTGCAATATCCTCTTTTTGCATTTGTCTGTATGTGATGTTATCTATTTTGAGCATATTCCTTGAGTGCCGCCACATCGCGGGCTTTGAGATATTTACCTTGTATTCTGTCAAGCTCCTGATTGTTTATCAATCCTATCGTTTCGTCCAATGTATGCCACTCGAGAATGATTTTGTTTTCGATTTCGGCATCGGTCAGTTGCATTTCGCCAACGTGATCGGTATGAACAACATAATAGTAATTGATCTGCGTGTAGTCAAGACTTGCGCGGTTTTCGTAAACGATGCCGAGCTCCTCGACTCTGTCGCAGGTGCAACCGGTTTCTTCAAGTATTTCGCGGTTCAAAGCGATTATGACCTCTTCGCCATCCTCAATGCCTCCACCGGGCAGACTGTAAAGCCCAAATTTGAGCGAGTGCATAACAGCATAAAGCCCGTTATTGTTTTTTACAATGGCTCGTGCTGTTTTACGAGGAACAGCTGATGATAAACCGTCTTGACCGAGAATCGCTTTATCGTTTAATTCGCAAATTGTTTTCATTGTTATTTATATTTACAGTGTAATATAAAATCTTTTCAAATCAACGTTTCTATCCGGTTCGTGTACCGTGGATTCATAAACACCGCCATTTGCAAGAATGGTCTTTTCACTTCCAATGTTTCCATCAATACAGGTAATCAGAACTTTATCAAGCCCGATCTCGCGGCAGTAAGGAAGCGCCATTTTCAGCATTTGTTTGGCATAACCTTTGCGCCGTTCGCTCGGTCTTACCGAATATCCGATGTGCCCGCCGAATTTTTCAAGATATTCGTTGAAATAATGCCTTACTTGAAGCATTCCGAGCACCTTGCCGTCGCTTTTTCTCACGAGCATAAACTGCGTCGCCAAAACACGATCCGCGGGCAGGGTCTCGAGGGATTCGTAGTCCTTGCATTTTTGAATAAAGTCGAGCGGATCGTCAAATCTGCGCAGAGAACCCGTTCCGTCCATCGAGTCGCCCGCGTCGAGGAATTCTTGGCGGTATTCCTTTATCTGATCTGCATATTCCGCAGACGGTTTTATTAAAATCAATTCTTCCATTTTGTTCTCCTTATATTTTCAATA
Organism: Clostridia bacterium; assembly: GCA_017415485.1. Lineage (GTDB taxonomy): Bacteria > Bacillota > Clostridia > Oscillospirales > CAG-272 > CAG-390. The sequence goes on along the minus strand of JAFQGP010000042.1, from coordinate 30,367 downwards.
CCGCATCAAGGCAGAGAGTGAGCGCGTATTCATAAGCATTTCCGCCCCAATTTCGCTCGTCGTATTTATCCACGTCGGCAAGGCTGTCGGCGGTGTAGAGTATCATACCCCAAGTCGCACCTCTGAAGGCGGCGCAAGCGGCAAGAGCCGAACACTCCATTTCAACGACTGAACAGCCTTCGCTTTTGCGGTAAGCAACCTTTTCTTTGGTTTCACGGAAAAATCCGTCCGTTGACCAAGTTATAACCTCTTGATATTTCATTCCGTGTTCGCTCACGGTTTCTTCGATTGCTTTTCTGGCTTTTTCGTTGATCTCCATAAATCGTGATGGTGCTGCATAGTGATAGGATGTACCTTCGTCACGCAGAGCCTTGCTCGGTACAAGGAACGTGCTTTCGGGAAAATGCTCCAAAGCACCGCAAGAGCCTGCGGAGATGATCTCGCGCACACCGTAGCCGATAAGCCAATCAAGTATCTGTGCCGACGCTGCCGAACCAACGGGAGCTTCACAAAGCGTTATTTCCTCACCTTTGTATTTCAACACGTAGATGGGATAGCGCTTTGTCATACTGATAAATTCTGATACCTTTACAGCTTCTGCTTTGCTTGCATATTCGGATATATACTCACCGAGAAATGCAAAAACGCATTTCTTCGGGAGTTTCAGATCTAATTTTTCGTGAGTAGGGTTGATGACCGCCGCCCTGTCGGTATCAAACTCCAATATCGGTATTTCGTTTTTTATAATACTCATTTGTTGCCTTCTTCCTCAATTTTCTTAACCGAATCTTTCCTCAATTCCTCGCGCAGCTCGCGTGTCCACGCCGACCATTCGCAATTTTCCTGACCGTAGACGAGGTTTTCTTCGTATTCAAGCGGGATCCACGTTGAGATGTCGGCTTCGTTGTGCGAAACGACTGCCTCGAGGTTGTCAAGCGACTTGAAAAGCTTTGCCTCGGGCGTTTCAAGCGCGTTCATTTCGTCAAAGAGCGCGGAAAGCTCGGTGCGAATGCCATCGGGAAGGGAAGAAAGCAGACTCTTGATAGCCTTATCTTCCTCTTTTTCGTGATCGGCGGTCTTGTTGAATGAGGGAATGTCGCCCGTGACTGCCTCGCCGAAATCGTGGACGAGGCACATTCTGATCACTTTGTTTATGTCAAGCTCCGGATATTCATCGGCGCAGAGCATTGCCATGACCGAAAGGCGCCACGAATGTTCCGCGACGCTCTCACGCCGTCCGCTCGATGTCCACGAATGCCGCGTGTTGCATTTCAGTTTTTCGATCTTGCCCAGAAATTCTATATATTCTCCTGGATTCATCTTCTGATCATTATTCCTTTCATAAACTCCGACTCGTTATGAAAATTATACGCGATCGCCTTTTCTTCCTCCGTGCAGCCGATGAGAAGCTTGATCTCGGAATCGCGCTTCCACAGATCGACCGTGCAGATGATCGCGTCGCACTTTCCCTCGGGCAAAGACCCACGCCACACGTCGATACCGCTTCCGTCCATGGAGGCGGTGTTTTCAACATAACCGTAATCAAGCTCGTACCTGATCTCGGGGTATCGCGGATGAGCACTGCCCTTCGGTCTGTCAATGACGATATTACCCGATGATATGAGCTTGTCTATTGCCTGCCAAAAATGAAGATTTTGTTCCATAATTATACCTATTGCTTTTTTGCCTTGACCAAAAGGAAATTCGGCTTGTGAAGATCCTTTTCCCAACTTTTGTCCATTGCGATCGTTTCCTCTGTCGGAACGGGCTCCATCATCCTTTCGATGGAAAATCCCGCCTCGCAGAGGGAATTGACGATCTCGGAAAAGGTTCGGTGATGTTTTTCAACGCCCTCAACGATCCACTTCGTGTTGCGCTTGCCGCCGCGTGCATAGTCGGTCAGCTTGTAGTGAAGCACGTTTCCGTCGTCGTCCCGAAACCAACTCGCACCCGTGATCGGCGCTGTTGTCAGGGGATGTTCCTGCGAAAAGATAAAGTATCCGCCGGGGTTTATTACATCGCATACGCTCTTTGCAAACGCGGAGAAATCCTCGACGTAATGCACCGCAAGGGAGCTGAAAACAACGTCATATTTTCCCTTGATGAAGGAAAGATCGCTCATATCCGCGCGCAAAAATTCGATGTCGGGATGTTCCTCGATCGCGACTGCAAGCATCTTCTCGGAAATATCAACGCCGAGAACAGTCGATGCCCCTCTCGCCTTGAATTCGGCGCAGTTTTCGCCGTAGCCGCAGCCAAGGTCGAGGACAGCCTTACCCGCGAGGTCGGGCGCAAGAGAGAAGAGCGCGGGCTTTTCCTCGAGATTATTTGCGCTGTACCGATTGCTGCGGATCTTTTTGTAGCCGTCAAAAAACTCCTGATTGTCGAATATATTCTGCGATTTGCTCATCCCGATGCTCCTTAAAAAGGCTTTTTTGCCAGATACAAAACATAGGTGTCATTGAACACTACCTTGTTTCCTCCCGCGAGTACGGCGGCGCGGAGTCCTTCGAAAAACTTTGTCTTGTACTGCTCGGGGATGACGAGGTGATCGCAATGTGTGCCGCAGTAGGCAACGTATTCGTCCGCGTTGAATTCGCGCGTGCCGAAAAACTCGCGCTTTTCAAAATCAACGTAGCCGTAATTCGGCGCGTTTGTGTATTTGAACGATCCGTGCGTGTAGGGCGTTTCAGGCTTATAGTATGCGGAATAAACCTTTTGAATTTCGGTGTAAAGAGCTTCATTCGGTGTCTTGTAGTCACCGCGCATCAGTATCATCGCGAGCGTCCCGCCGGGCTTGAGGAGGTCAAAAGTCTTGGAAAATGCGATTTCTTCGGGGATCCATTGGATCGTCGCGGCAGAGTAGATCATATCAAATTTCCGACCACCGAAATCGTGCGTGATGAAGTCGTCGTTTACAATATGAAAATTCGGATAGTGACCGTATTTCTGCTTCATTTTTTCATAAAGATGCTCACCGAGCTCAATGGCGTTGTAATCGCATCCGGTGCCCAGGATCGGATCGGTAGCCTGACCCGTACCCGGACCGAGCTCGAGAACGGTTTTGCCCTCTCCGATCTCGGCGTATTCGATCAATGAAGCGAAAAGCTCGGGGGAATATCGTGGACGGTATTTGTCAAACTGTTCGGGGATGGTGTCGAAAATTTTTCTGAATTCCATAATAGTTCTCCTTTATTTATAAAGTAGACAAGAGCTTTTCCGCTTCCTCATAAAGCCTCGGCGAGACCTGCGGATATGTAAGCTCTGCGGGGAGGGTGTCAAATATTCCGATCTCCTTCATTTCACTTTCGGGGAGCTCACCGAGCGAATGGACGACTGCGAGAAAGACCATTCCGTTCGAGCAACTTTGCGGGTCGAAGCCCCAATAGTCGCAGACGGGATAGATGTCCGCGTCTTTAATTCCGCTCTCCTCAAAAAGCTCGCGGCGCGCGCATTCGATGGGGGCTTCTCCCGCTTCGATATGCCCGCCCTGCGTTTCCCAAGTGTCGCGCTTTTTGTGCTTGGAAAGGATCCATTTACCCCGATAATTGGCGCAGATTACGGTAAATTTGTATCTTTCGAGATAACCGAGCGGATAAATTCGGCATTTCAGCTCTTTGCGGATCTCTTCGCGTCCGAGTTTTTTGGCGTTAAGGTCAACTCCCAACTCGCGGCATTTTTCGATAGCCAAATCGTGATCCTGCAAGGCGGCTTTTTTATACCAAAACGCCGCTTGCTCGAGATCTTGCTCCACGCCGATGGCATCTTCAAAAAACCAAGCAAGGTTGTATTGCCCATCGCGGTCGCCGTGATCGGCGGCTCTGCGTGTCCAATAAACCGCCTTTTCAAGGTCTTTCTCCACGCCGAGCCCATCGTAATAGAAATAGCCGACTTGACATTCTGCAAGAGGGTAACTCTGCTCTGCAAGAGCCAAATGCCCCTCGAAGCACTCCTTATATTGCTGTGTGTTAAAGGATCTTTCAATCAGCTCGTTGCAGATATCAAGCTCTCTGCAAGGCGTGTAGTATTGTTCAGACATATTTTTCTCCTATAATAAATGCCCGTCCATGATATTTTGGAGCGCGTCGATGATCTTCCCGTAATGCTTTTTGAGTCTTTCACTTTCGGTGTAAACAGCATCAAAGCGCACAAGACGGTCAACGATATGCTCGGCTATGAGGCTCTTGTATTCGGCGGTGTCTTCATATCTTCGAATGATTAAATTTCCTTTTGCCTCCTCGTCAAGCAGCCGCGAATATAGATCATCTACGATAGTTTCGCTAATAACGGGGACCTCATTTTCGCTGACAAGCTCGGGGTCCCAAGTTGTTTTACCGCGCATAAATCCGTTCTCGGAGACCTCATAAACCGAGCATTTCTTGCCATCGAATATCAAACGAAAGACATCGGGATAACATTCGGTGATAACGGGTTTCCTGTTTTCTTCACTGATGATAAAGTCGAAGTCATCGTGCGGTGCACCGAACAGAAGTCCTGTGACCGGATTTTCAATAGCGTAAACATACGCTTTCTTGTGTGTCGAAACCTGCGGCTTTAGCGCTTTCAAGCCGGAGGTCTTTGAGATGTGATAGAGCATTTTATACCTCAAATAATCGTAAACCAATACCCCACGATCGGTCCCGCGAAGATGGCGAGGTAGATCAAGGTTATCCACGGTTGGTAGTCGATATAGAATTCCTTGAAGGACAAACTCCAAGGATGCTTGATGAGTACCCAGCCGAAGACGTCGAAAACGATGCAGATGCCCGCCCAGATCGCGCCCGTGACGAGAGCCTCTCCGAGCGAAGGCGCGGCAAGTCCGTTCATATATAGCCAACCGAAGAGCGAAAAGAGAATGATGTTGTAAAGCGGATGCCAAGGCTTTGTTTTCTCATAGCCCTCGCCCATTCCGTTCTCATCCATCGGCTTCATTTTCAGCACGTAAATATTAAAGATGGTGTGAAGTATGCCGACACAAGTGACAAGTATGTAGCACACCCAGAACCATATCATTGACATTCCGATGTTTTGCATAGTATGTACCTCAATTTTTTATTTGACGATGAGTTTGGGATTAATGATATTCTCTAACAGCCCCGCACACCCTTCAAAAATATCGCGGTAAGCAATATCGAATCTATCCGAGTACCAAGGGTCGGCAACGTCGCCGGGGCGGGAGGTGTAGTCCATCAGTTTGTGTATCTTTCCCTCGGGGTCGCCGCCGAGGATGATGTGCATATTGCGGATGTTCGCCGAATCCATGCCGACGAATAGATCGTATTTGTCGTAATCCGATCTTTGGAGCTGAACTGCGCGCTTGCCGTCGGGGGAAATGCCGTGCTTTGCAAGTTCTGCTCTCGCGGGAGGATAGACGGGATTGCCGATGCCGTTCCATATTTCCTCGTTGCTTGTTGCGGATGACTTTATCTCAAATTCTGCCTCAAGTCCGCGCTCGGCGACCATCTTTTTGAATATAAACTCCGCCATCGGGCTGCGGCAGATGTTGCCGTGGCAGACAAACATGATCCTTACCATCTTTTCATATTCCTCTCGAATTTCTTGGTGTAAGCCTCGCGCAGCTCGTCGGAGGTGATGCCGTAGCAGAGCATTACGTCGTGGTAGTACATCAGCACGTCCGCCATTTCCTCGATCAAATGCGCGCGGAGCTCGGGATCGGAAACGGCTTCCTCTCCGCCGTTCTTTTTGACGATGTCGGCAACCTCGCCGATCTCGCCGATCATCCAAAGGAGCTTGTTCTTGCCCGTGTCGATACAGATCGGCTCCCATTTGTCCTTGTATTTTTCCTGCAACTGTCTTTGCATTTCAAGCATTTCATTTACTGTAAATTCTGCCATGTCAAACTCCTTTGTACCATTTGGGTACCACGTTTGTGAAATTATCGTACCAATCAAGCACGTCGCGCGCCTGATTTATCATTGTGTTTATTTCCTTGTCACCGAATGGGATCGCCCACGGGATCGAGGAGAGCATATTGCTGCCGATATAGAGCGCGAGAAGCTCCCAGAACTTGTGCGGAACCTTGCCGTCAAAATAGCCGTCAATGTTGCCCGAAGCAAACGCGGGCGCCGCCTGCGCGCACCAGACGATGCGGTTGAATTCCTCCCAAGGATCACCGAAATCGTAGCGGTCGAAGTCAATTATGACTATGCGCCCGTTCTCGATCATCATATTTCCAATGTGATAATCGCCGTGCTGATAGCATTGCGGGCGGTCTTTCAGAAGGTGGCGATTCGCCGCGAGGTAATCGAGAATGTAGTTATCGCCCTCGAATTTGAGCGGACATTCGTGATACATCTTTATCTTCCGGTCGATCTTCGCATTGAATCTCGGCTCCCAATCGGGCTGATCTTCGGGCGCGGGAATTGAGTGGATAAGCTGAAGCATTTTGCCTGCTTCATAGCCAAGACGATACTGCTCGTCCTTACTCATTTCTTTGACTGCTTCCTCGGCATCAACGCCACTTACGAACCTTTGAAGCATATAATACCCGTCCTCACATTTGCCGCAGTCGATGGGATTGCACATCGAAACGCCGAGCGCCTCAACTTCCTTTTGCATACGGAACATATCGGGATAGCGCTCGCCGCGCGGGGAATTCGTCACGCGCAAAAGATAGACGTTCCCGCCCTCATCAACCGCGCGGTATTTTTTATCTCCCGACCAGCCTTTGTTGATCTCGGCAAGCTCGGTGAATATAGGTAACGGCATATTATCGCCTCCTGGAATAATTAAATAGTTATATTAATTATAACACACATCTGCTTGGTTTGCAAGTGAAATGTTCTCAACTTGCTGTTGACAAAGTATAATTTGCTGTGCTATAATATGTTTGTTGGCACGTGATCACAAAACGGTGATGAAAGGAAATGATAAAATGAAAAGACTATTGGCTTTATTTATGTTGTGTTCTTCATTAGTTTTGCTGGTTTCTTGCGCCATCACTAACGAGGGGTATGAACCGGAGGTGGGCAATACCGTGATTGAAGAAACAGAGCGCTTCCTTTTTTCGCCCGAATCTCCGGTGAAGCTGACTGCTGAAGAAGAGAAAGAAATAATTTTTACTTTTGCCACTCAAAACAATGATCCCGCGCCGGATGTGAGCGAATATACGGTCAGATGCTACGGTTCGGCAACCACTGATGAGTATGGAAAGGTTTATGCTGTTGTTATAGAAAAGCCAAATTATAATCCGATCGTTTTTGACGAATATTTTGAGTCGCCTTATGATTATCCCGTCACGCGCGAATACAAAAGTGACGCTTACGACGTTTGGTCCGATATGCGCGCGCCACTGTTGATATATGCGAACGGAGAGTTTTTTGCTTGGAAAAATTCACCTGTGAAGGGAGAGTTTTTAGCGGAGATTCTAGATACGTATCGTAGGTATAACGAGGATTTTTATAATGCGATGGATGGCAAATAATTCGGTATAATATAAAAGCAAAACGGAGGGCAGAGAAATGATCGAATTCCGCGAAGAAGATATAAAATATATTGCCGTAGAGCTTCCCGATGAAGTGAAGTTTTATAAATATGCCGGCGATTTTGAGGGCGAGGAGAAAGCCGTCCTCTCACTGCTTGAGGGTGAATTGGCGATCCCGATCCGCCGCCGTCTTGAGCTTGAGCTTGCGATCTGCCGCGAGATGCAAAGGGATTATTATACCGATTTCGACACGCTTCTCGGAAAGATACGCGAAAAGTACCCCGCCTGCACGGCAGAAAATCTTGAATATATAATTTCACAGGGAAGTGCAGACTATATCCGCAAGAACGGTGAGCGCTATTTTCAGCGAGCCGCAAGATCGAATATACTCGAGTGTCAGGAGGCGTATCTCAAATCTCTGCCCGGCGGAGTTTATGAAAATGCCTACCGCAATCCTTTGCGCCACGAAAATCTCGAGATAATGAAGAATCACGGCTACCGCAAGGTGCGCTGGCGCATCCGCGAGTGGCTGACGATCGACGAGCACGCACAGCGCGTGGGCAAAAGGATCCGCGTTCATTTGCCATATCCCGCAGAATGCGATGAGCAGAGCGATATCGTGCTGCATTATTCCTCACATCCCGTCTATATCTCGGATGCCAATCAGCGCACGGCGTTTATCGAGACCGAGTACAAGAAGGACGAGAAATTTGAAATCGAATTTTCCTATACTTTAACCATTCCTTATTACGATCTCGATCCCGCAAAGGTATCGGCGGAGCAGCCCTCGTTCTGCACCGAGGAAGAGCTCCCGCAGATAAGGATCACACCGGCGATCAAGGCGGTAGCTGACGAATTGAAAGGCGAGGAAACGAACCCCCTTATCCTTGCACGAAAGGCATACGAATACGTCACGACAAATATGTCGTATTCCTATATGCGCGAGTACCTTTGCATTGAAAATATTCCCGAATTTGCTCTCTTTAACAAGCGAGGCGACTGCGGCGTGATGGCACTGCTGTTTATCTCTCTCTGCCGTGCGATGGGTGTCCCCGCGCGTTGGCAATCGGGCAGTCATTGCAGACCGAACCGCATCGGAAGTCACGACTGGGCGCAGTTCTATGTTGCTCCTTGGGGCTGGTTGCACGCCGATCTTTCCTTCGGAGAGGGCGCGCACAAATACGGCGACCGCGAGCTTTGGGAGCACTATTGCGGAAACTTTGACGTCTTCCGCGAGATCAATAACCACTCGCAAGGAACGCCATTCGATCCGCCCAAAAAGTACCTGCGCACCGACCCTTATGACAATCAGAGCGGCGAGGCGGAATACGAAGATATGGGACTCGGATCTGAAGATCTCAGCAAGGGAAGAACTATAGTAGAATTTGAAGATTTAACGGAGACAGCAAAATGAAAAAGTATATTATTGCCATTGACGGCGGAGGAACAAAAACGGTAGGTGTGCTTGCCGATATGCACGGCGAGATACTTAATTACAAGGTCGGCGGACCCTCGAATCCCAACGACATAGGCGAAAAGGCTGCGCGCAATACTTTGACCACGATCATCCGTGAGCTTGCGGATGCCGAGGAGGGTTGGATAGACAGCGTTTATGCGGGAATATCGGGTGCGATAGGAAATGAAAAGCTCCTGCGCCGTGCGGTCTCCGAGGCTTGCCCCGATGCAAAGATCAAGGTCGCAAGCGACATATACAATCTTTTTGCCCTGCTTGACGGTGACACGTCGCGAGATGCTGCTGTGATCATCTGCGGTACGGGCGGAGTCTGCTTTGCGCGCAAGAACGGAGCACTTCACCGCATCGGCGGCTGGGGCTATCTGCTTGACAGTTTTGGCGGCGCTTATTCGGTAGGACGCGATGGGCTTGAAGCCGCTTTGCGTTATCATGACGGCAGAGGCGAGGCGACAGAGCTGTACGCACGCGCGGAGGCTTATCTCGGTGCAAAGCCGGAGAACGCCATCAGGAAGATATATTCCGAAGGAAAGACCCTTATCGCAGGGTTCGCCCCCGAGGTCCTTCATGCCTGCGAGGCGGGCGACCCCGTTGCCGCAAGGATAGTTGATTCCGCGATCGACGGCATAGTCGGCTTCATCGACCGCGCTTATGAGATCATAGGCGAAAAATTCGATTGCGTTGTCGGCGGCGGTCTGATCTACAATTCTTATATGAAATCGCGCCTTCTTTCGCTTCCCGATGATAAGGCGAGAATAATCTACCCCGAAAAAGAACAGATCTACGGCGCGCTGAGGCTCGCGCTGGAGCTTTCAAAGGAATAATGATATGAAAACAAGAGAGAAGAGGAGCATATACGAAAAATACGTCAAGCGCGTACTTGACGTGATCTTTTCGTGTATTTTCCTCTTCTTGCTCTTTCCCGTGTTTTTGATAACCGCACTGATCATAAGGCTGAAGCTCGGGTCGCCCGTGATATTCAGCCAGCCGCGCGGCGGTTTCGGCGGGCGGGAATTTATGATACTTAAATTCAGAACGATGACGGATAAGCGCGACTCGGAGGGCAAGCTCCTGCCCGACCCCGAAAGGCTGACGCGCTTTGGCAGATTCTTGCGGCGGACGAGCATCGACGAGCTTCCACAGCTTATCAATATCCTTCGCGGCGAGATGTCCTTCGTCGGTCCGCGCCCTCAGCTTGCGGAATTTCTGCCTTATTATACCGATGATGAAAACCTCCGCCACACCGTCCGCCCCGGGCTGACGGGGCTTGCGCAGGTCAAGGGCCGCAACTCGCTTCCTTGGAAAAAGAGATTCGAACTCGACGCGGAATATGCCGAGAGAGTGTCGTTCTTTCTTGATTTGAAGATCATATTTCTGACCCTTTTTACCCTCTTCGGCAAAGGCAGCGACGGCGACGTTGAGAATTTTTACGACAGATAATAAACACCGTCTTTCTTCGGCGGTGTTTATTTGTAAACAAAATGTAAACATAGCGATCTTGGTGAAAATTTTTGATAATTAATCCGTTATATGGGTGACCGAAAAAATAAAGGAGGAGAATCAGATGAAAGAAATAGATTTCTCCGCGTTCTTCAAGGATTATTATCCGCTGCTCAGGGCTTTTTGCATCGCAAGGTTCTCTCTTGCCAGCTATGATGCAGACGATCTCGCTTCGCAGGCGTTCGGTGACCTGTGGGAACAGTGGAATAACTTCAAAAAATCACCGCCGCCATCAATTTATTCTTGGCTTTGCCTGCGTGCCAGGTCGCTCTTTATCGACGAATACCGCAAACGAAAGCGCGCGCCCGATGAGGTTGAATACAACGAGGAATTGCACGGCATCCCCGATATCGACGGCGCGGCGGAGGATGAGTCCTATCAAGCCTACATAGCCGAGATACGCTCAAGGCTCGGCGAGCGCGAGAATGAGATCTTTACCGCAATGGTCGAAAAGTCACTCGGCATCGATAAAACGGCGGAAGCGCTCGGTATGACCCGCTCGGGAACGCTGACGGCTTGGTACCGATTGCGGACGAAACTCGGCGAAATACTAAAAAATATTTTCTGAAAAATGAAAATTATCTCCCCGGATTTCGTTTATATGGTGAAGGCAAAACAGCCGGCCGGCAACCACACACAGCCTTTGAAAGGAGCAAAAGAATGAAAAACTTAAAAGATAAAAGCGAAAGACTTCTGCTTGGCAAGATCATTGAAGCCGAAGCAGAATCGCAGAACCCCGATATGAAGCTCGTCCGCGAATGTACCGATAAGATCGAAGCCACCGCAGGCAAGCTTACCGAGTCCGAGATCGAAGCAAAGCTCGCAAAGATCACGGGCGCAAAGAAAACGGAAAAAGTACACGCAAGATTCAAAAAGCGCAAACTCCTCGTCTCTCTCATCGCAGCCTCTCTCGCAGTGATTATGGTATCTGCGGCTGCCGCAAGCTCGGTAGTCTGGGGCTGGCTGCCATTCCCCTTTACCCGTAATTCATATCAGCTCACCGAAGTCCCAGAGGGCTACGTCGGAATCTATACGGAAGCCGACCTCGACCTCATCCGAAACGACCCCGACGGCAATTTCATCCTCATGGAAGACATCGACCTCGGCGGCAAGGAGCACACCCCCATCGGCGACTACTTGACCCCCTTCGACGGCAAGTTCAACGGCAACGGCCACGTGATCTCGAACTTCACCATCACCGCATCGGGTGCGGCGATTTGGGAGACGGTTAGTGGGGAAGAGATGCAGGCAAGATGGCAAGCGCAGAAACAGAAGCTGAACAGCGGAAACTATAGGATTGATGTATTCAATCTTCCTGCATATTCAATATTTGGTCTTGACGGAAGATTTGACGAACGTTATGACAATAAGATGTACGAAGAAGACTATGATATGCAATATATTTCAACAGTCGGCTTCTTCGGAAATGCAGGTAATGCGACTATTATGGGACTTGGAGTCGAAAATGCAACTGTTACCGTCACCGATGCTGATTATGCTGCGGTAGGCGTTATAGCAGGTAGAGCAGGTTATCTGAGTGCTTGTTACGTCAAGGATTCGACCGTTACCGTTGGTGCGAATACTGCGGATGTTGAAGCTTACGCAAACGGCAGAGAAATGGATATATTTGAATATATGACGGAAGGACCTACGCTGTCGATTAGTGCCTGTGAACGAGTTTACAGTGTTTCTGCCGGACTTCTTGTTGGAGAAGTATTTGCTATAGACAGCTGTTATACAGATGGTGTTCTGAATGCCTCGGGTAATGGAAGTGATAATATTGATTATTCCACACTTTCTGCGGGTAGTCTTGCGGGCTATGGCGGCTCGGCGGTAAGCTCGTATTCCACCGCTACCGTAAATATCGAAGGCAACGTATTCAGAAGCCAGGGAATGCTCGGAAAGGCTTGTCTTACTCCCTTTATTATACCGACTCCCGTTTTTGAATCGCTTGTAAACGACTGTATGTCGGGTGGATATTTCTACTTTTACGATATAGAAAAGAGAAATAATAAAGACACCAAAGCCAGCTTCGAAAAGACTCTGTTCTGCTTTTATTATCTCCATGGAAACAAACTCGAGGAATTGACCACTGTGGAAAATTATATTAGCCTGGAGGATATTGAATACGCCTTCTTTATCGATGGCGACGGTGTACGCACTATGGATTCCATTTGTACGACAAGCTATGTAAGTACGCATTTCGACAGATTGCTGCTTACGGAGATACTTGAGCGACTCGGTGATATCCCTGCTATCGAGCAGCTTTACAAAGATGCCGGAATGCGTGTAGGCTCAATCTGCTGCTACACACCCGAGGGCAAGGAAAAAGCCGACTTCTACGAAGGCTTCGACTTCACCGACGTCTGGACGATGAAGAACGGAATGCCCGAACTCAAAATCTTTGGATAATACAAATAATTCCCGAGCGGCAAATGCCGCTCGGGAAGCTTTTTTAGTTCAGAGTGAAGAGTTCAGAGTGCAGAGTTAAGGAAATTTTTCGCCGAGCCGAAGCGAGACAGCTCCCTCCGCAGCGGGTGATGAGGGGACACCAAGAACGCTATGTTCGCACTCGCTTTTATTTATAAATCCGGAAATTTTCGAGTCAAAGACGAGAAAATTAACCATAACTTTTCACTTTCCACTTTACACTTTCCACTATTTTTCAAAAATCTCTTGACAACGCACACATTAAATGATATAATAATTTGGAATTGAATAGTCGAATCAAAGAATTGTTAGAGGTGCAACCGTAAAGAGTAAGCGCCGACTGATACCGGGATCGTGTATCGGCGCGGAAAGGTGCGGCTGCCGAAACTCGCTTTCTGCCGGAGGGAGCGCGTTGGGGGGCATGAAAATATCATGTCAACTGTCACAGTTATTTATTGTGGAGTGCTGCATATTCGATTGTATATATCTTTTTGGGTATTTATGACGGTCGGAGCACTTGCTTCGGCCTTTTCAATTTAATAATTATTACTTCATTATAAGGAGAAAAAGAAAATGAAGAAACTCACAGCCATCATCCTTTCGCTCGTGCTCCTCTGCACAGCACTCACCGCTTGCTCGTCGAGAGTAAAGACCGACATCAGCGGGGCCCAGAACATTTCCGAACTCAAGGGCGCGATCATCGCGGCTCAGTCGGATACATTCCACCTCACCGCTCTTGACCAGATCAAGGACGATATCACCATCAAGGAATATCCCGACTTCACCGATCTTCTCAACGCACTTAATTCCGGCGCTATCGACGGTTACGTAGCAGAAGAGCCTACCGCTCTCACCGTTTGCGGCACCGATGCGACCCTCGCATACCTCCCCCTCGTTAACAACTCCACCGGCTTCACCGCTACCGATGCAGAGACCGGTATCGCAGTTGCTTTCAAGACCGGATCTGAGATGGTTGCAAAGGCTAATTCCGTTATCGCTGCAATTTCCACCGAGACCCGCTCCGATCTTATGAAGCAGATCGTTAAGATGACCGAGGACATCACAAAGGACGTCGGCGCGCTCGTTCTTACCTCCGATAAGACCGACACATCGAACGGCACTCTCAAGATCGCTATGGAGTGCGCTTACCAGCCTTTCAACTGGGCACAGACCACCGATGTTAACGGCGCTGTTGCGATCGCAAACAACCCCGGTATGTTCGCAAACGGCTATGACGTTCAGGTTGCAAAGTACATCGCTGCAGAGCTCGGCATGGCTCTCGAGGTTTACCAGTATGAGTGGGATTCCCTCATTCCGGCAGTTCAGTCCGGCGCTGTTGACGGCATCATCGCAGGCATGAGCCCCACAGCAGAGAGAGAAGAAGAGGTTGACTTCACCGAGTGCTACTACAACTCCAATCTCGTTATCATCTACAAAGTTCAGAAATAAGATAAATGAATTTCTTTGTACAAGTTTGGCAGATAGTTGTCAAATATTATCCGCACCTTCTGAAAGGTATCGGTATGACGCTTCTGATCTCGCTCGTCGGTACTCTGATCGGTCTTGTTATCGGTCTGCTTACGGGTGTTGTCAGAACCACTCCCTTTTCCAAAAACAGAGCCGTTCGCATTCTTCATAAGATCCTCAACGGAATCATCGCGTGCTATATCGAGATCTTCCGCGGCACTCCTATGATGGTTCAGGCGATGGTTATTTATTGGGGTTACGCATTTATGAACGGCGGACAGACCCTGCCCCTCATCCCCGCAGGTATCTTTATCGTTTCGATCAATACCGGTGCATATATGGCGGAGATCGTCCGCGGCGGTATCATTTCGATCGATAAGGGTCAGTTCGAGGGCGCGTATTCCGTCGGTATGACCCACCCGCAGGCAATGCTCCACGTTGTTATTCCGCAGGTTATGAGAAATATCCTCCCTTCGATCTCGAATGAGTTTGTCATCAACATCAAGGATACCTCGGTGCTCAACGTTATCGGCGTTGCAGAGCTTTACCACGTTGCAGGCACGATCAAGGCAATGAGCTTTCAGACCTTCCAAACCTACGCGGTCGTCTGCGTGCTCTACTTCATCATGACCTTCTCGGTAACGAGGATCCTCCGCGGCTTTGAAAAGAAGCTCTCGGGCAGCAAGAACTATACCATCTGTGGATCACAGTCGGATCCCGCCGCTGAAATTCACGTCAAGGGGGAAGCAAAATGAACGAGATAGTACTTGAACATCTTGAAAAAAGCTTCGGCGACCACAAGGTCCTCCTTGACGTAAACCTTACCGTCAACAAGGGCGAGGTCATCAGCGTTATCGGTTCATCGGGCTCGGGCAAGAGCACGATGCTCCGCTGCATCAACCTCCTCGAGGAACCCACCGGCGGCGTGATCAAGTATAAGGGTGATGACATCCTTACGCTCAATCTCTCGAAGTACCGCACACAGGTGGGAATGGTCTTCCAGCAGTTCAATCTCTTTGATAATATGACGGCACTCGAAAACTGCGTCAAGCCGCAGGTGAAGGTGCTGAAGAGAAAGAGAGACGAGGCGGAGAAGATCGCAAAGGAATATATCGAAAAGGTCGGTATGTCTGCATACGTCAACGCGCGTCCCTCCCAGCTTTCGGGCGGACAGAAGCAGAGAATTGCGATCGCCCGCGCGCTTTCGATGAACCCCGAGGTCATCCTCTTTGACGAGCCCACCTCCGCGCTCGACCCCGAAATGGTAGGCGAGGTACTTGACGTTATCAAGAACCTTGCAAAATCGGGACTCACCATGATCGTCGTAACACACGAAATGGCATTCGCCCGCGAGGTCTCCGACAGAGTCATCTTCATGGACGGCGGAGTCGTCCTCGAGGAAGGAACACCCGAGGAGCTCTTCGGAAATCCGAAAATGCCCAGAACGAGAGAGTTTCTTTCGAGATACCTTAACGGATAAAAAGTGAACAGTGGTTAGTGGACAGTGGACAGAAAGTTGCGAGCAGATAATTTTATTTTGATATTTGCATTCCATTGTGCCGACAGATAATTTAATAAAAAGAAATCGGATATTAAGAAGATTGCTTCAAAAATATCCGATTTCTTTATTATTTCAATTCTGCAGTAAACAACATTTTGAGGTGCTGAACAGAATTATTTTGTCGCGTCTTTCTGTCCACTGTCCACTAACCACTGTTCACTTTTTCGCTTACCTTCTTCTCAACCTTCCCAGCACCTTACCGATGCAGGCAACATTCTCGAAATCCTTGAGCATAATTCTGCCGTACTCGGGGTTGAGCGAGATGAGGCAGTCGCCGCCGTAGACCTTGAAGTAGCCCGCGCCGTCAAGTACGAATATTCCTGCCTCTCCGACCTCGACACCTTCCGAATTCTGCACGAGAAGAACGTCGCCGTCGTGGTACTTCGGCTCCATACTGTTGCCGCTTATGCGAAGTGCGAAGTCTGCGGCAGAGGTCGATTCGCTGACAGTGATGCTGACGCTTTCAGCCGCGTCGCCGTCAAGGTATTCTCCGATGCCGGCGGAGACGGGAAGATCGTAAAGCGGGATCGAACGCTTGGTGACTCTGCCCGCGCCGCTGTCCTTGTATCTGTTTGCGATGGGAGCAGTGACGATGGGAGCAGTATCGCGCGAGAAAGCGGGAGCGGGTGCGGCGGGATATTCCGCGCTTGAAACGCGCTCGCGCTCCTTGCCCGCAACGAGCATAAGAAGCTCCTTGCCGTGGTTGTCAAGACGGCGGTATTCCTCGATCAGCCTGATCTCGTTTCCGTCAAGAGTGAAGTTGTTGGTGTTCTCGGGAATGCC
This sequence comes from Clostridia bacterium, assembly GCA_017415485.1. Taxonomy (GTDB): domain Bacteria; phylum Bacillota; class Clostridia; order Oscillospirales; family CAG-272; genus CAG-390. Next base: position 13,711 of record JAFQGP010000042.1, on the reverse strand, counting down.
GCTGACGATGAAATCGAGTGAGCAATCGAGTGCGTCGCAGATAGCGATCATATTGGAAAGCTTGACAGAATCCGAAAGACCCGCGAGCAGCTTCGAGAGCGTTCCGAGCGGAATACCCGAAAGACGCGAGAGCTCGTCGTTGGTGATTTTCTTATCGTTTTTAATTTGCTTTATTCTTTCAATGTAATCAAAACTCATTTTGATACCCCTTAATTCCTTTGTTGGAATTATTATACCACAAAAATTCCAATTTGTAAATAGAAAAATAAAAATTTTTCCGAAAATGATAAAAATATCTTGACAAACGGAATCGGATGTGGTATAATAATGTCAGAAAGATTCCAAAAACGGAATTAATACAATTTCGAGAGGTATAAAATGAACAACGTTATTGATAGAAATTACACCCCCGTATCACGCAGAGAGGAGCGTATATATAATGAAGCTCTCGGCGAAAGGATCATCTCCTTTCTCTGCCTTGTTATCGCATTTTTTGAAAACAACGCAGTCGATGCGGTTTGCCGTATGATCGGCGCGGTAGCCATTGCGATTGCTTGCTTCTTTTACGTCTCCGGCGTTATGGCGGGAACCCTTTCGGTCCTTGCGATCGCATTTTACGGCGCGCTGATAATCGCGGCTTCGGCATTCGTCTTCCGCACAAAGAGCGTCAGCTCCCGCTGATCGCGGCATTCTTGGAATAGGTGCGGACAGCTCGCCAAGCCACGATGGAAAGCGGCGCAAGGAGTATTCCCGCAAAGCCGAAAAGGCGGTATCCGAGATAGAAGGCGGCGAGGGTCAGAAGCGGATGCAAACCGAGATTTTCGCCGACTATCCTCGGCTCGATGAACTGCCGAACGATGACCGTCACCACGTAGAGCAGTAGCAGTCCCACACCGAGGAATATATCCTTTGTCACAAGCGAAAAGAGTGCCCAAGGCAAAAGAACGATGCCCACACCCAGCACGGGAAGGATGTCGACTATCGCGGTAATGGCGGCAATGATCAGCGAGTATTCAACCCCAAGAACGCTGAGCCCGAAAAAGATTTCTGCGAAAGTTATAAGCAGAATAAGTGAATAGGAGCGTAGGTAGCCGATTGCGGCAACCGCCGCTTCTTTTTTTATATGCGAAAGCATTCTCTTGGCGGATTCGGGAAGGACCGATCTGATCCCCGTCCGTATCCGCTCGCTGTCGAGCGTGAAATAGAACGCGGCGATGACGCTCACGACGAGCCCTATCAATAGTTCGGGAAGCGCCTTCAGTATTGCGCTGAGGAGTCCGGGGATCGCGCTTCCCATTGCCGAAAGCGTGTCGCCCACTATTTTTTCAATGAAGGCGTTTATAGCTTCCGTGTTTTCTGCTATGTTGCCCGATCCCGTGTCGGGAAGCAACGATGCTAACTTTTCCCCGAACCGCTCCAGAATATCGAGCGCATTGCGTAGAAATTCACCTGCAGTCCCTTCGCCCGAGCTTATCCCCTCCGCAAGCTTGCCGAGCTCGCCGAGAAGGCGCCTTACGCCGAAGAAGAGAAGCGTTACGAATGATGCGAGCAAAAATACCAAAACCGCAAACGACACCGTTTTCTTAGACGCGCCTGTATATTTGGTAAGTTTCGCGGCAAGCGCCGAGGCGAGCCCTCCCAGTCCCGCGCCGAGTATGAAGGGCAGCGTAAGAGCAAAGAGATATTTGAATATAATGTATCCCGCCGCAGCAGCCGCAAGAATACAGAAGAGCGTGGCGGCGGTATTTGTGAGACTTTTTCTCATCGGTGCTTTGACTTCTTTTTGTTCCATTTCTTTTCTCCCAATTTAATATATATGATTTTATGCATTTTTGATCCGCCGATATACAAAAAACGGAAAATATCATAAAAAGAAAAGAATTTTAAAAAAATCGAGTTAAAAGGAAACTTTTTTTGATTTTCCTATTGACAAATGAGAAAAAAAGATGTATAATATTAAACTGCATTATAATCGCTTAATATGTCTAAAAATGGGTCGGGATTGTTTCCGAAGTGCGGTTTATATATTAATATTGTATGAAAATATTTCTTGTTTACCGCAAGCGAAAATGATTCCCAAAGATGTTCAAAGCGAAAAATACTTGAATGGAGTGATTGAATTTATGGTCAACGTAACAGACCAGGTGCTCGGAAAGAATTTAAGAAAATCCTTTTCCAAAACCCGCACTACACTCGAAATCCCGAATCTTATTGAGATTCAGACAAATTCCTTCAAATGGTTCCTCGAGGAAGGCCTTGCAGAGGTTCTTCGCGACGTGTCCCCCATCGTGGATTACAGCGGAAATCTCTCCATCGAATTCGTATCCTACTCGATCGATTCGAAGCCGAAGTATCCCGTTGAGGAATGTAAGGAGAGAGACGTAAACTATGCGGCTCCCCTGAAGGTCAACGTGCGTCTCAATAACAAGCAGACGGGAGAAGTCAAGCAGACCGATATTTATATGGGTGACTTCCCGATCATGACCGAAAACGGCACCTTCGTTATCAACGGCGCAGAGCGTGTCATCGTCTCGCAGATCATTCGTTCGCCCGGTATGTACTATGCATCCGACATAGACAAGGCGGGCAAGAAGACGTTTACTGCCCAGATCATACCTTACCGCGGAGCATGGCTTGAGTATGAGGTAGACAGCAACAACGTCATCTATGTAAGAATAGATAAAAACCGTAAGCTCCCCCTTACAATGTTTATCCGCGCGCTCGGACTTACCGTAGATCCCGAAACCGGCAATATGGTTTCGAGCATCGAAAGCGCAGAGGATATCTTTGAGATGTTCGGCGACGATATCCGTCTCCGCGCAACTCTTGAGAAGGACGAGTCCGAGGCTTCCGCCATCAACCGTCATTCCACCGCGGCTATCGAGTCTCTCCGCGAGATCTTCCGCAAGCTCCGTCCCGGCGAGCCTATCCAGGTAGACGCAGCTCTTACCCTCATCAACAACTTCTTCTTCGATGCAAAGAGATACGACATCGCTCCCGTTGGACGTTACAAGTTCGACAAGAAGCTTGCTATCTCCGAGAGAATCGCAAACCGCCGTCTTGCTGCTCCCGTAGTAAGCACCATCAGCGGCGAGCTCCTCTTCGAGGAAGGCCACGTTGTAACTCCCGAGGAAGCTCTCGAGATCGAATACGCGGCAGTAAACGAGGTTGCGATCTATCTTGACAACGGCGAAGTTATCAAGGTATTCTCGAACCACACCTGCTGGCCCGAAAAGATCATCGGCGACAAGCTCCTCGATTGCGGCGTTCGCGAGAAGGTCTCCACTCCTGTTCTCCTTTCCATTATGGAAGAGTGCGGCGGCGACCTCGACGCTATCAAGGCGGCTTGTACCGCTCGTATCAATGAGCTCTGCCCCAAGCACATCACCCGCGAGGATATTTACGCAACCATCAACTATCTGCTCAACCTCGCACATGATGTGGGAACCACAGACGATATCGACCACCTTGGCAACCGTCGTATCCGTTCCGTAGGCGAACAGCTTCAGAACCAGATCAGAATCGGCTTCTCCCGTATGGAAAAGATCATCCGTGAGAGAATGACCACTCAGGATAATGAGAAGCTGACTCCCCAGGCTCTTATCAACATCAGACCCGTTGCAACCGTTATCCGCGAGTTCTTCGGTTCTTCACAGCTCTCTCAGTTCATGGACCAGGCTAACCCCCTTTCCGAGCTGACCCACAAGCGCCGTCTTTCGGCACTCGGTCCCGGCGGTCTTTCCCGTGACCGTGCATCCTTCGACGTCCGTGACGTACACTACACCCATTACGGTCGTATGTGTCCCATCGAGACCCCCGAAGGTCCTAACATCGGTCTTATCTCCTATCTTGCAACCTATGCAAAGATCAGCGAGTACGGCTTCATCGAGGCTCCCTACCGCAAGGTAGACCGCGCTACTCGCCGCGTAACCGACGAGATCGTTTATATGACCGCTGACGTTGAGGATAACTACATCATCGCGCAGGCGAACGAGCCCCTCGACGAGAACGGATGCTTCATCAACAACACCGTTACCGCCCGTGATAAGAACGAATTCCGCGAAGTTTCGGTCGACGAGATCGACTTCATGGACGTATCCCCAAAGATGGTAGTATCTGCAGCTACCGCAATGATCCCCTTCCTTGAGAACGACGATAACTCCCGTGCTCTTATGGGATCGAACATGCAGAAGCAGGCAGTTCCGCTTATGGTCACCGATTCACCCATTGTCGGTACCGGTATGGAATATAAGGTAGCACGTGACTCCGGCGTCGTTGTTCTTGCAAAGAACGCGGGCGTTGTTGAGCACGTTGAGACCGCAAAGATCGTCATCCGCACCGATGACGGACGCAAGGATTCTTACGATCTTATCAAGTTCAAGCGTACCAACCAGGGTACTTGCTGCAACCAGAGACCTCTCGTTGTTCACGGCGAGAGAGTAGAGAAGGGGCAGGTCATCGCCGACGGTCCCGCAACCTCCAAGGGTGAGATCGCGCTCGGTAAGAACGCTCTTATCGGATTTATGACCTGGGAAGGTTATAACTACGAGGACGCGGTCCTTCTTAACGAGAACCTTGTAAGAAACGACGTTTACACTTCTCTTCATATTGAAGTATATACACACGAAGCAAGAGACACCAAGCTCGGAAGCGAGGAGATCACCCGTGAGATCCAGAACGTCGGTGAGGATGCGCTCCGCAACCTCGATGCATACGGCGTTGTAAAGAAGGGTACCGAGGTACATGCAGGCGATATCCTTGTCGGTAAGATCACACCTAAGGGCGAGACCGACCTTACCGCAGAGGAAAGACTTCTCCGCGCGATCTTCGGCGAGAAGACCCGCGAGACCAGAGATACATCTCTCCGTCTGCCCCACGGTGAATCGGGTATCGTCGTTGACGTGCGCGTATTCTCCCACGAGCAGGGCGACGAGCTTCCCACAGGCGTAAACAAGGTCGTTCACGTTTATATCGCACAGAAGAGAAAGATCTCCGTAGGTGACAAGATGGCAGGCCGTCACGGAAACAAGGGTGTCGTTTCGCGCATCCTTCCTCCCGAGGATATGCCCTTCCTTCCCGACGGAACTCCTCTTGACATCGTTCTTAACCCTCTGGGCGTTCCTTCCCGAATGAACATCGGTCAGGTTCTTGAGGTACACCTCGGAATCGCGGCTCGTAAGCTCGGCTGGAAGATCATGACCCCCGTATTCGACGGCGCAAACGAGCGCGACATTCTTGAATGTATGAAGATGGCGAATATGTGGCGTGAGGTATTCCCCGGCGAGAATGTTGACGGCAAGGAGACCCGCGAGATCACCGATCCCGTGACCGGTGAGGTCAAGCGTCAGGTAATCGACGGCAAGACCGTTCTTTATGACGGACGTACCGGCGAGCCCTTCGATAACCCCGTAACCGTAGGTATAATGTACTACCTCAAGCTCCACCACCTCGTTGACGATAAGATCCACGCCCGTTCCAACGGTCCTTACTCTCTCGTAACTCAGCAGCCTCTCGGCGGTAAAGCGCAGTTCGGCGGCCAGCGTTTCGGAGAAATGGAGGTTTGGGCACTCGAGGCATACGGTGCAGCATATACACTTCAGGAGATCCTGACCGTCAAGTCGGACGACGTCAACGGACGCCGTAAGGCTTACGAGGCGATCATTCAGGGTCAGAATATCCCCACTCCCGGCGTTCCCGAGGCATTCAAGGTGCTTGTTAAGGAGCTTCAGTCTCTCTGCCTTGACATCCGCGTTCTCAACGAAGAGGGTGAGGAGATCAAGCTTTCCTCCGTTGTTGAGGAAGAGCAGCCTCAGTATCTCAGCCGCCGCGACAGCGAGGCTATCGACGACGCTATCGGCCAGACCGGCAGCGAAGACGAGTATGGCAGAAGCGGATTCCTCTTTGCCGATGAAGACGGCGAGTTCGACCTCGGTGAGGATGAAGAGGATGAGGGTGACGACGAGTACACCGAGGAATATGAATATGAGTCCGAGGATGAGTATGATTCCGAAGACGATTACAATAACTGATTCAAAGGAGAATAGCTATGGATAATAATGAATTTGCCTCTATTAAAATAGGTCTGGCGTCTCCGGATATGATCAGAGAGTGGTCTTACGGCGAGGTTACCAAGCCCGAGACCATCAACTACCGTACACTCAAAGCCGAGGTGGGAGGTCTTTTCTGTGAAAAGATCTTTGGCCCGACCAAGGACGGCGCTTGTATGTGCGGAAAATACAAGAACTCCCACAACATCCGCGAAAAGATCATTTGTGACAAGTGCGGTGTTGAGGTTACCACCAAGAGAGTGCGCCGTGAGAGAATGGGTCACATCGAGCTTGCTTGTCCCGTTTCCCATATCTGGTACTTCAAGGCGTCTCCCTCGAGAATGGCTCTCGTTCTCGATATGTCCTCCAAGCAGCTTGAGCAGGTACTTTATTTCGCAGAGAATGTAGTTCTCGATCCCGGAAATACTCCCCTTGAAAAGGGTATGGTCCTTTCCGAGAAGCAGTATATCGAGTACCGCGAGATGTACGAGAACGAATTCCGTGTCGGTATGGGCGCGGAGGCTATCAAGGAGCTGCTCCAGGGCATCGATATCGATGCTCTCGCAGCACAGCTCCGCGAGGATCTTGCTATTACAACAAGCCAGAAGAAGGCAAGACTTATCAAGAGACTTGAGGTCATCGAGTCCTTCCGCCGCTCGGGCAACAAGCTCGAATGGATGGTTCTTGACGTTCTTCCCGTTCTGCCCCCCGATATCCGTGCAATGGTTCAGCTCGACGGCGGACGCTTTGCTTCCTCCGACCTTAACGAACTTTATCGCCGCGTTATCAGCAGAAATAACAGACTTAAGAAGCTCATTGAGATCTCTACTCCCGATATCGTTATCCGCAACGAGAAGCGTATGCTTCAGGAAGCGGTTGACGCTCTTATCGACAACGGACGCCGTGGAAAGCCCGTAACCGGTCCTTCCAACCGTCCTCTCAAGTCGCTTTCCGAAATGCTCCGCGGTAAGCAGGGACGCTTCCGTCAGAATCTTCTCGGTAAGCGTGTTGACTACTCCGGACGTTCGGTTATCGTCGTAGGTCCTCAGCTGAAGATCTATCAGTGCGGTCTCCCCAAGGAGATGGCTCTCGAGCTCTTCAAGCCCTTCGTTATCAAGAGACTTGTCGAAATGGGCAAGGCTACCAACGTAAAGGAAGCTCAGAAGAAGATCGACCGCGCGCAGGTAAGCAACGACGAGGTCTGGGATGCACTCGAAAACGTAATCAAGGAGCACCCCGTACTTCTCAACCGTGCGCCTACACTTCACCGTCTGTCGATCCAGGCATTCGAGCCCGTACTTGTTGAAGGCAGAGCGATCAAGCTCCATCCTCTCGTATGTACCGCGTTCAACGCCGACTTCGACGGTGACCAGATGCCTGTTCACGTTCCGCTTTCTGCGGAGGCTCAGGCTGAGTCGAGATTCCTTATGCTCTCGGCTAACAACCTCCTCAAGCCTGTTGACGGACGCGCTGTAACCGTTCCTACACAGGATATGATCCTCGGTTCCTACTACCTCTCGATCGTCCGCGATGACGAGCCCGGCGCAGGCGGACTTTACCGCAACTTCGACGAGGCGAATATGGCTTACCTCAACGGTCAGCTCGGACTTCACGCTCCCATCGCTCTCAGAGTCAGAAGCGTAAAGGACGGCGCGGTCGAAGAGGGTATCATCGGTATCACCACCGGTGAAAACGGCGAGCGCAAGGTAAATATGGGTACCGATGCGGTTACTCTCGGACGTCTTATCTTCAACCAGCATATTCCTCAGGACCTCGGTTTTGTTGACAGAACCGATCCTGCCAAGAAGCTTGATCTCGAGATCGCTTCCATCATCACAAAGAAGGAACTCGGTCAGATCATCAACGCTTGTATCAAGAGACACAGCTCCGCGCAGACAGCAGAAATGCTCGACGCGATCAAGGAGATGGGTTATAAATACTCCACCCGTGCAGCTTTCTCGATCTCCGTATACGATATGACTATCCCGACCGAAAAGAAGGGGCTTATCAGCGGAGCGGAGAAGGAAGTCGAAACTCTCGGCAAGTACTATCAGAAGGGTCTGCTTTCCGATCAGGAAAGATACGAAAAGGTCGTCGCTGTTTGGAACAAGACCACCAACGATGTTACCGCAGCCCTTCAGGCAGGCTTCTCGACCTACAACCCGATCAAGATCATGTCGGACTCCGGAGCCCGTGGTTCGATCACCCAGATGCGTCAGCTCGCTGGTATGCGTGGACCTATGTTCGCTACCAACGGTAAGACCATGGAGATCCCGATCAAGTCGAACTTCCGCGAAGGTATGAAGATCTTCGAGTACTTTATGGGTGCGCGTTCCTCCCGTAAGTCGCTTTCCGATACCGCGCTTCGTACAGCGGACTCGGGTTATCTTACCCGTCGTCTCGTTGACGTTTCTCAGGACGTTATCGTCCGCGAGGAAAAGTGCGGCACTCAGCACGGCGCGATCATCAGAGCTATCACCGACGGCGATTCCTCCAAGCCCATTGAGCCCCTTGAGGACAGACTCATCGGCCGTTACACCATGGGCGACGTTATCAACCCCGAGACCGGCGAGATCCTCGTTCCCGATGACACTATGCTTACCGAGGCTATGGTCAAGAAGATCATTGCCGCAGGTATCACCGAGGTTCGCATCAGAACAGTTATCCACTGCCGCGCACGTCACGGTATCTGCGCACATTGCTACGGTGCAGACCTTGCAAGTGGACGTAAGGTTAACGTTGGTGAAGCTGTCGGTATCATCGCGGCACAGTCCATCGGTGAGCCCGGTACACAGCTTACCATGAGAACCTTCCACTCCGGTGGTGTTGCAGGTTCGGATATTACCCAGGGTCTTCCCCGAGTTGAAGAACTCTTCGAGGCAAGAACACCTAAGAAGCCCGCTATCCTCAGCGCGATCGACGGTGTTGCCCGCATTCAGCCCGATGAAAACCCCAACCTTCAGGACGTTGTAGTTTATAACGCAGAGACCGGTGAGAACATGACCTATCAGATCCCCTACGGCCGCCGCATTACTGTTGCGGACGGTGCAGAGATCAAGCGAGGCGATGCTCTTACCGAGGGCTCCAAGGCTCCCGCAGATATTATGGAATATCTCGGCCCCGATGCAGTTTACGACTATATCATCAGCGAGACCCAGAAGGTCTACCGTTCGCAGTCGGTTAACATCAACGATAAGCATATCGAGGTAATTGCGCGTCAGATGACCCGTAAGCTCCGCGTTGAAGATACCGGTGACACCAATATGCTTATGGGCACTCTCGTTTCTGTCAATGAATTCGATGACGAGAATGAAAAGATCCGTGAGCGCGTTGCTTCCGGCGAGACCGAGCTTCACGAGGCGACCTGCTCGCCCGTCCTCCTCGGTATCTCGAAGGCGGCTCTCCAGACAGACTCCTTCCTCTCCGCAGCATCCTTCCAGGAGACCACCAAGGTCCTCACCGAGGCTGCTATCAAGGGTAAGGTCGATAACCTCCTCGGACTCAAGGAGAACGTTATCATCGGTAAGCTGATCCCCGCAGGTACGGGTATGGCTTGCTACAACAACATTGACGTTCTTGCATCCGAAGATACCGATCCCACCTCCCCCGAGGGCGGCGACAGCACAACTTCTGTTGACGTAAATGAGGAAGAAACAACTTCCGAAGAGATCGCTTCCGAATCCGTTGCAGAATAAGCTCTGAACGATATAACAATTAATTAACATTATATGCCTACTTCCGAAACAATTTCGGAAGTAGGCTGAATGTCTTTTTGGCATTGTGCATTTTGCTCATAAAAGCACCTTCCGGAAAGTGCAAAATTGTGCATTTAACAGAAAAATTTTGCAGTTTCCAAAGGGTGTTGACATTTGGCGAAAAAAATGATATAATAATGCGAATTATGCTGAGGCTTTATGGCTTCGGCTGTGTTTTTGAGCCTAAAAATGCCCCGAAAACACATTTTCACGACAGTTTTGCGTGCCTTTCCGGCCGCATCTGTATATAAACAATTCGGAAGAAAGGAGGATTAGCAGAAGGATGCCAACCTTTAACCAGCTTGTCAGACAGGGTCGTACAGACAAGGTGTACAAGTCCAAAGCAGCAGTGCTTCAGAAGGGCTTCAACACCATCAAGAACGAGAGCACCGATCTCCCCTCGCCCCAGAAGAGAGGCGTTTGCACCAAGGTAACCACCACAACCCCCAAGAAGCCTAACTCTGCACTTCGTAAGATCGCAAGAGTTCGTCTTTCCAACGGTCTTGAGGCAACCACCTACATTCCCGGTGAAGGACACAACCTGCAGGAGCACTCCGTCGTTCTCATCAGAGGCGGTAGAGTAAGAGACCTGCCCGGTGTACGTTATCACATTATCCGCGGCACACTCGATACTCAGGGTGTTGCAGCACGCAGACAGGCCCGTTCCAAGTACGGAACAAAGACACCGAAGGAAGCAAAGAAATAATTCGGTGAAGGTATCAGCATGTTTTTAGCTACTCAATTCCGTTTGTTTATATGCTGCGGACAGAAGAGCGCTAACAGGAGATATGCTTTTGAGTACCTATGATTTCATTCAAAATTAATGAAGGAGGGAAGTACAGTGCCGAGAAGAGGTCGTATATCCAAGAGAGACGTATTGCCGGATCCTATTTACAAGTCCAAGCTTGTAACCAAGCTCGTTAACAACGTAATGCTTGACGGCAAGAAGGGTGTTGCTCAGACTATCGTTTACGATGCATTCGAGATCGTAGAAGCAAAGTCTGGCAAGAACGCCCTTGAAGTGTTTGTCGAAGCTCTTGAGAATGTTAAGCCGGTTCTTGAGGTCAAGGCTCGCCGTGTAGGCGGTTCTACCTATCAGGTTCCGCTTGAGGTCAAGGAAGACAGACGTCAGACTCTGGGTCTCCGCTGGATGGTAGGTTATGCCAGAAAGCGCGGCGAACGTACCATGGCAGAAAGACTTGCAGCAGAGATCCTCGATGCAATCAACAATGCCGGCGGAGCGTTCAAGAAGAAGGAAGAGACTCACCGTATGGCAGAAGCAAACAAGGCTTTTGCACACTACAGATATTAATTTATCTGCCAAATTATTTGATCATATCAAATCGCTTATAAGAAATCGAACAATTAAGGAGACTATCTATGTCAAGAGAATATTCGCTCGAGTGTACTCGTAATATCGGTATCATGGCTCACATCGACGCCGGTAAGACGACTACAAGCGAAAGAATACTGTTCTATACGGGTGTAAACCACAAGCTTGGTGAGACCCACGACGGCGATTCCACCATGGACTGGATGGCTCAGGAGAAGGAGAGAGGTATTACTATCACTTCTGCCGCAACCACCTGCCATTGGAAGAATACCCGTATTAATATCATCGACACTCCCGGCCACGTTGACTTTACCGTTGAGGTTGAGCGTTCGCTCAGAGTTCTTGACGGTGCAGTAGCGGTCTTCTGCGCTAAGGGAGGCGTTGAGCCCCAGTCTGAAACCGTTTGGAGACAGGCTACAAAATACAGCGTACCGCGTCTTGCGTACGTAAATAAGATGGATATCACCGGAGCGGATTTCTTCCGCGTTGTGGAAATGATGAAGGACAGACTTGGTGCAAACCCCGTTCCGATTCAGCTCCCCATTGGTAAGGAAGATAGTTTCCGTGGTATCGTCGACCTCATGACCATGGAGGCTACCGTTTATTACGATGACCTCGGTAAGGACTTGAGAACCGAACCCATTCCCGCAGATATGCAGGAAATGGCTGAAAAATACCGTGAAGCAATGATCGAGTCGGCTGCAGAGGCTGACGAAGAGCTTATGATGAAGTACCTTGAGGGTGAGGATATCACCAATGAAGAGATCAAGGCTGCAATCAGAAAGGCAACCATCGAAAACCTCATGGTTCCCGTAGTTTGCGGTACCTCCTTCAGAAACAAGGGCGTTCAGAAGCTCCTTGACGCGATCGTTGACTATATGCCCGCACCTACCGACGTTCCCAATATCACCGGTGTCAACCCCGAGACCGGCGAAGAGGACAGCCGTCCTTCCAGCGACGAAGCGCCGTTCGCAGCACTCGCGTTCAAGATCGCTACCGACCCCTTCGTTGGTAAGCTTTGCTTCTTCCGCGTTTACTCCGGCTCCATTCACGCAGGTGACACTGTTTGGAACGCATCCAAGGGCAAGAGAGAAAGAATGGGTCGTATCGTTCAGATGCACGCAAACAACCGTAAGGACATCGACGTCGTTTACGCCGGCGATATCGCAGCAGTTGTTTCCGTAAAGAACACCGGTACCGGTGACTCTCTCTGCGACGACAAGCACCCCATCATTCTCGAATCCATGGAATTCCCCGAGCCCGTTATCAGAGTTGCTATCGAGCCCAAGACCCGTGCAGGTCTTGAGAAGATGGGCATTGCTCTTGCGAAGCTCGCAGAGGAAGACCCCACATTCAGAACCTACACCGACGATGAGACCGGTCAGACCATCATCGCAGGTATGGGTGAGCTTCACCTTGAAATTATCGTTGACAGACTTCTTCGTGAGTTCAAGGTAGAGGCAAACATCGGTAAGCCTCAGGTCGCTTATAAGGAGACGATCCGTAAGACAGTTGACCATGAGTGCAAGTATAAGAAGCAGTCCGGTGGTTCGGGTCAGTACGCTCACGTTAAGATCATCGTTGAGCCCAACGAGCCCGGCGCAGGTTACGAATTCGTTAACTCCGTTACCGGCGGTGCAGTTCCGAAGGAATTCATCGAGCCTGTTAACCAGGGTATCCAGGGCGCAATGCAGTGCGGTGTCCTTGCAGGCTACAACGTTGTTGACGTTAAGGTAACTCTTTACGACGGCTCTTATCACGAGGTCGACTCCTCTGAAATGGCGTTCAAGATCTGCGGATCTATGGCGTTCAAGGAGGCTATGAGAAAGGCTGACCCCGTTCTTACCGAGCCTATCATGAAGGTAACCACCATTACTCCCAACGATTATCTCGGCGATGTAATCGGTGACTTCAACTCCCGCCGTGGCGCAATTCAGGCAATGAATGACGACGGCAAGGGATCTACAGAGATCATCGCAGACGTTCCGCTGTCCGAAATGTTCGGCTACGCTACCGACCTGCGTTCCAAGTCTCAGGGACGTGCACTCTATTCTATGGAGCCGCACAACTTTGCTCAGGTTCCCAAGAGCATCCAGGAGGGCATCGTAACTGCCCGCGCAAAGCAGAACTGATAGTTTCTTTGCACTAATTTAAAATTAAAAAATAAAAAGAATTTTTACGGAGGATTCCAAAATGGCTAAGTCTACTTTTGAAAGAACCAAACCGCACGTTAACATTGGTACCATCGGTCACGTTGACCATGGTAAGACCACTCTTACTGCAGCTATTACCAAGTACCTCTCCCTCGCTCAGGGTAGCGTAGAGTTCCTGGCATACGACCAGATCGACAACGCTCCTGAGGAGAAGGCAAGAGGTATCACAATCAACACCCGTCACGTTGAGTACGAGACCGACGCTCGTCACTACGCACACGTTGACTGCCCCGGCCACGCTGACTATGTTAAGAACATGATCACAGGCGCAGCACAGATGGACGGTGCAATCCTCGTAGTATCAGCAGCAGACGGTCCGATGCCCCAGACAAGAGAGCATATCCTCTTGGCAAGACAGGTTGG
>JAFQGP010000041.1 GCA_017415485.1 Clostridia bacterium | reverse complement strand
TAACGCTCCTCGTGAGTCTTCTCAATTGCAGCAACGAGCTCAAACTTCAAAGCGATCTCGGTGAAACCTTCTTCGCGTGCAACAGCGGCAAACTCCTTGTACATATCCGTCCACTCATAGTGCTCGCCTGCAGCTGCGGCCAAGAGGTTTTCTGCGGTCGTTCCGATGCCGTGGAACTCCTTAAACCACATTTTTGCATGCTCTTTCTCGTTATCAGCAGTCTGCTGGAAGAGCGCAGCGATCTGCTCAAAGCCCTCTTTTTTTGCCTTGCTTGCGTAGTAAGTATACTTATTTCTTGCCTGGCTCTCGCCTGCAAAAGCATCCATCAAATTTTTTTCGGTTCTGGATCCTTTGAATTCCATTTTGGTTTTCCTCCAATCATCAAATATTCCCGAAACGGGTCAGCTTTATCATAGCATAATAATAAAAAAACTGCAAAGATTTTTTGTGAATTATTTGTGAATATTGGCAGATAGAGTGCTAATCTGCAAAAATATTCCGAATTTATTGCTCTATTGCCCAATATTCGATAGCGGATACGCTGTCGCCGTCGAAGCGGAAGCGAAGCTCGGTGTTGCCCTTGACGTAAACGACGTTGCCGTTCTGCTCCGTGAAGGACGAGCCGTATGCATTGATAACCTCGCTGCGGGTCGATCCGAGCATAATTCCCTCGGGGGTTGCGACAGAGTCATCGGTGAAGCAAACGTTGAGAACGTAATCCACTTCGTTTTCGGGATAGGTGCGAAGCTTGAATCCGGGGTAGGTATAGTCCTTATCAAGCCCCTGATAGAGGCAGCTCGGGCTTTCCTCATAAAACGTGGGATCGCCGATGCCGTTCAGGAGCTCCGACATTTTCGCGTGAGGGGTGATCGCGGTATTCTTATATATAAAGGAATACACGGTGTTTTCAGCCACAGGCGAGGTCGTTTCCTCGGGAGGGAGGGTGATATCCGCGCCGCCATTATTGCAGGAAGCGAACATTACGGTGATTACAGAAAGCAACAAAATTGCCGATATGATCTTTTTCATTTTAGTTTTCCTTTCACTGTCCGAAATATTCAGAGGGTATCTCGAGGTTGACAAGCGGACGCTTTGATACCTCGGGGAACTTTTCAACGTCATAAGTGTAATAGTTTTCGAGCTTATAGTCTGCATTACGCCATCTGGTATAAGCCTCAATCTGGGAGTTGGTCATAAGATAGGTTGCGAGATTGTAGGGTGAGCGCTGAGGGGTGGCATCGAAATGATACCACTCGGGAGAGACCCGAGTTCCTATATTTACAAGTACCCAGAAATGAGTTCCCGTGCCCTCGATCTTTGCCGATTCGGCTCTTTCGACGATATGCGCGTCAAAGCCGAGGTAGCGCAGGATGGAATATGAAACCGCGCAGTAGGTGAAGCAGTCGCCCGTATAGGCACCGTTCAGCGCCTCGTAAGCTTCCTTACGCCAGTCGATGTGCTTGGATGTGTTGCTGTATTTCATATTATCATATACGAATCTGAAAACAGCATACACCTTTTCTTCGGCGGTCATCTTGCTTGTTATTTTAAGATTCTTTTCGATCTTTGCAACAACAGCCCACAGCATGTCCTCGGTAACGCCGGCGTCATGGACAGTCAGCGTCACTGCACGCTTGGTTTCGTTTCCTGCGCCGTCTTTTGCGACAATATAAACCGTATATTTACCGGGGAGATTAAGATTTGCGCTTGATGCGTCAAGAGAAAGTTCGACTTGTCCGCTGTCATCGGTCGCCTCAACGCTCGCGCGCCAGATCACAGTTCCGCCGGCATCGACTTCAAGCGCATCGGGAGCGGAAACTATTACGGGAGGCTCTGTATCGCTCGTTACGGTAAAATAGCTTGAATAGACGGTGGAATTGCCGAAAGCATCGGTAAGAACGATATTGACATTTACCGTTCCGGACGAAATGAGAGCGGGTTCGGTTTCATATTTTGCGGTAACACTACTTTTGTCGACTATATTGCTGATGAAATCGGAAGCCGCGGGGATCTTGTTGTAGCAGGTTTGCGGAGTGACGGTAGCCGTCGGGGGAGTTCTGTCCGCGATCTCGAGAACGACATCGTATGCGACGTCATCGCAAAGGACCTGAAGCATATAGATGCCCGCCGCATCCTTATTGATGCCCGAAAGCTCGGAAAGATATTTGCCCGCTCCTTCTCTGCCCGTGAATACGTCCGCAGAGGGAAGCTCGTCGCCAAGCTCGGAAACATAGTGAGTATAAAGAAGACCGTGTTCGTCAACGACGGTGAGAACGAAGGAATACTCGGTCTTGTTGCCCGCGCCGTCTTCAAGGATGAGGGTAATGTCTTGACGTCCCGCTTTGTCGAGATCGGGTTTCTTCTTGAACTTTACCTCTACCTTGGTCGCATCCTTGATGTCAGATACGCAGTCCTCGGCGTGAAGCTCTGTTCCCTGCCATACCGAAAGATCAGTCACCGTGGCGGTTGGAGCATTGGTATCAACGACAATGAGTTTTGTCACGCAAGCGGAGCCATCAACGATGAGCCTTATCTTATATTCACCGACTTCGGAAAGGCTGTATGACACACCGTCGCCAAATTCGGCGGTATGTGATTTGTCGATCAAGAAATCGGAGGGAGAGATAGCGCTTCTTCCCGCTTCGACGGTCACGCTTCTCGCGACAAAATCGGGGCGTGAAAACATATTCCCGAGAAGGAGGGCGATCACGACGACCAAAAGCACCGAAAGTGCGGCTATTGCATAAATTATCTGCTTGCCGTTTGAGGGGGCAGGTCTTTCTTTGTGCACGGGCTCGCTGTTATATTTACTTCTGTAATCCTTGTAATCCATAAGTTTATCCTTAAACAGAAATTTATTCTATTATATTATACCACTTAAACCCATTCATTAAGTTGCCAAATGATAAATAAAAAATAAACAATAGAAATGACCGGGCAGAATACCCGATCATTTCTATTGTTTTAGCCCATACGCTCGCCGAGCTGTGCTCCGCCGAGAATGTGGAAATGCAGATGCTTTACCGATTGGCAGGCATCGGCACCGCAGTTCGATATAACGCGGTAACCTCCGTCCAAGCCTTCAGCCTTAGCAATCTCGGGGATAGCCTCAAAGATCTTTGCAACGAGAGCGCTGTTTTCCGCATTGATCTCATCAACGGACGAGATGTGAACCTTGGGCACAACAAGAATATGTACAGGTGCCTGAGGATTTATATCGCGGAATGCATAGACGTATTCGTTTTCATAGACCTTCGACGAGGGGATGTCGCCCTTGATGATCTTGCAGAAAAGGCAGTCCATTACTCAGCGCAAACGGTGACTCTACCCTTGGTGATCTCGGTGATAAGGTCGATGATACCAACGATAACGCCGATGCAGAAGAAGCAAAGAATACCTACCACAAGAGTTGTGGTGTTCTTGGTCTCAAGATAGCGAAGAATGCGATAGATTCCGCTTGCAAGTCCACCGGTCCAAGGGAGGAAAAGAAGGATCTTAACGATCAAAGGAAGCTCTTCAAATTTTTCTGTGTACTTTACCTGTTCGGACATAGTAATACCTCCGTATAAATTTAGGTAGTTTAAGTATATCACATCGCGGATAAAAAGTCAATAGTTTATACAGACAAAAACCGACTTTTATTAAAAAAATATACAAGAAAAAACAGGCAAATCGAAGGATCGATCTGTCTGTATTTC
>JAFQGP010000040.1 GCA_017415485.1 Clostridia bacterium | reverse complement strand
GAAATTTGCCAAGGCAAATTTCAATTACATAAATAACACGAAGATTAGAAATGCCAAACGAAGCTCATAGTTCCAAGGCTTCTCCTGGGAGAAGCTCCCGCCGTCGGGTTCCCGGAAACGCGCTTGCGCGTTTTTGGGGTTCTGACGTAGCGGGTGATGAGGGGACACCCAGAAAGCTTTGTTCGCACTCGCTTTTATCTGATCAAATCTTAAGTTAACAGTATTGTTCCATCTGAGAAGGTCAAACCGCGAAGGGCTCGGAGTCTGTACTGCACTAACGACAAGCGAACTTATTGACATCTATCAAAAAAACCGCCCCGGAAATTCCCCGAGGCGGTTAAATTTTATTAGTTTGCGGTATCGACTCTGATGAAGTCGATGTTATTTGTGAGCAGGAAGGAGCCGCTGGAGTTGCTGTTGCCGAGGTAGCTGAATGCAAAATCGGCTACGAAGGGGTAGGGGCTCATATCGAGGGTGGTGCTGCCGTTGAAGTCGCCGGTTACCTTGGTCAGATCCTCGATTGTCAGCACGCCGTCGCGGTAAACGCTGACAACGCTCTTGCCGGTCGCGGCATCATAGGTGTTGACGAGCTTGATGACGGTGCCGCTCGAAAGACGCGAACCCTCGTCGGAATAGTTATAATATCCCGCGCTCGACTTGAACTCCTTGACGTCGTAATCCGAAACCGTCAGCTTGCCGCCGCGGTAGGAGAGCGCCTTGTTGCCCTTGATGTTCGTCGCTTCGCTTGCAAGAATGAAGCCGTTTGCGCCGGTTATATCGCCAAATCCGATCTCGATCGACCAATTCTTGTCGTGGCGGAGATCGATCGCCTTGACGATCTCAAGCTGTGCCTTGGTGCAGGAGAGGATGCCGCCCTCGATCTTATAGGAGCCGAAAAGCGCCTTTTCGAGCATTGCATTGACGACTCTGCCGTCCTTATCGCGCGCGAGGAGGTCGCCGTCGAATTCCCAGGAATACTGCGCGGGGAGATCGGCGGGAAGGTCGATGCTGTTGTCGATGATCTTGTAGGTCACGCTGCCCTTCTTGCCCGACTTTGCGGTGAAAGTCACGGTGATGACAACGTCATTGTAGCCCTTCATCGCCTTGACGTTGGCGCAACCGAAATTCGCGCCCGAGGCATTGATGAGCTCGGAGGTGACGTCCTTGCCCGCGCTTGTGATCTTGATCGCGACGGTGCCCGCGGTCGAGCCGTCGGTCACGCGGAAGGCAAGATCGTCCACCATATCGGTGATGTCGACCTCAACGGTGTCGCCCGCCTTCGAGATCACGCGGTCCTCGGGTCTGCCCGAGCTGTTTGCCATCAGGAAGCCGAAGGAGGAGCCGTGGAGCGCGTTATACATATTGTAAGCCGCATCGGATGCGATGAGGGTGTAGCCGAATTTGCCGTAGTGGTTGTTGTTGTTCGAGCCGAAAAGGGTGCTCATCGGAGTTGTCAGCTTGCTGCCCGAGACGGTCGCGGTGTTGCCGTGGTTATCCTTGTAGTTATCAACAGAGGAATATTCCGCCGTCATTCTGATGTAATTCTTGAAATCAACCGTCTTCTTTGCGGTGGGCGCGCCGGTGAAATACTCGGTAATATTTGTTGCCATAAAGATGTCGGGGTTCTTGTTTGCGAGGTCATACTGTGCAGAAACGGTAGTGGAATAGAAAATATCGTTGTTAAGCGTGTTCTTGTCGCCGCCCTGGCGGACACGCATTATTGCCATATATTCAAGTCCCGCTTCGGTCTTGAGCTTGTTCCACATAGCCATAAAGCAACCGCTGTACTCGGTAGGATCGATTCCGCGAACGCCGTCGCCCTCGCCCTGGATCCAATATACTCCGCGGCTGACGATCTCGACCTTGTCGCCGAGACCCGCATAGTATTCAACGCACTTGTTGACCATTTTGACGGTGTAAGCGGTGCCCGATGCATCGGTAGGACTTGCCGCCCAGCCATAGATCGAGGAACCGTTCTTACTTGTTCCCTCTCCCTGCTGATTGCCGCCCTCATGCCATACGAGAACGTTCTTGACGGGGTCGCCCGCTGCTACGCTCTGCGCGTAGAGCTCGGCAAGCAGAGTGCTGTGAAAGCCCTGGGTCGCCTGAGTAAAGTTCGAGGGAGACTTGCAGGCGATTCCTCTGCCCGCGCCCCACCAATATGCGGTGCCGAGGGGGCAGGTGATATCAGATGTCGCGTTGGCGAAATGGTTGCCCGAATTGCTCTGACCCATTATGACGATGAGATTGAGCTTCGCCTTATTTACGGTGATCTCCACGGTCTGTGTCGCTGTGGTGATCTTCGCGGTGCCGAGGTCCTTTGCGTGGAAATAGGTCACGCCCTTGACCTCTGTCACTTCGATCGCACCGCCTTCGACGGTAACGCCCTCTGCTGTCGGGAGAATGCCGTGGATCTCGGTGAGATAATCGTCGTAAGAAAGAGTTACGGGGTTGAGAACCTCAAGCTGAGGCTCGGTTTCGACGGGTTCGGTTTCGATGGGTGTTGTTTCGGGCGGGAGTGTTTCGGGAACAACGGTGGTTTCCTCGGGTACTTCCGCGGGTGTGCATCCGCAAAGGATGGCGAGAGTGAGTGCTAAAATGATAACGAACAGATTCTTTTTCATGGTCATTCTCCTTTTGGTTCGGAACAGATGTAATAGCTGTCACCGAAATGTAATTCGATCTTATAAAGATAGTATTTGTCATCACCGACCCGCAATTCTTCGCAAAGAGCGGTCTCGGTGTGGCCGTCGCGGAAATGAAGGATGCATTCGGGCGCGTTTTCGGTCGGCTCGAGTGCTATCGGGTAGCCGAGGAAGTACTCGCCGTGGTCGGTCGTCCAGGCATCGAAGCCCGAAAGGTAGGTCTTGTCGTTCGAGGGTCCGTTTTCCTCCCACTTGCTCGGTGAGAGAGTCCACGAGCGCGACCAGACGAAAACGTGGAGCATACGGAACTTTGCATATTCGTTGAAAATGCGGCTGCAGTGCACGTCCTCGCAGTTATAGCTCGCGGCGCAACCTTCGGAGAGGCGGGCAACGCGATAAAGAAGATCTTCCGATTCCTCTTTCGTTGTCGGCACACCGCTTCCGCTCTCGCACCAGCCGAGGGGCAGATCGGGAATGCGCTTGTGAACGTAGCGGAGTCCCGGATCGAGCGTTCCGCCCATAATGCAAATACAGTTTTCCTGCGAGAGTCCGTCGCGAAGGATCTCGTCCGTCAGCGCGGTCAGAAGCTCGACCTTGTGGTACTTCGCCGAGGGCTTGATCTCGATCAGCACGGGCGTGTCGGGGTACTCCTTCATCTTGTGCATCAGGTCGGCAAAGGTGTCGATCGTTTCATTCGGATGCTCGATGCGGCGGAGAGAGGAAAGGAATTCATAAGTGCTCTCCTCGGTCACGGCGACCTCGCAGTCGAAAAGTCCCTTTGTATTGGTATTGTGCATCACGACGGGGACGTTATCGACCGTCAGCTTGACGTCGATCTCGGCGCCCTCGAAGTGGTGTTCTGCCGCGGCAACAACAGAGGTGATCGTGTTTTCGGAATACTTTCCGTTATTCTGGAAGCCCTTGTGCGCGATCAGCGCGCGGCGGCGGAAATTCGTGCCCTCGGGGAAGGAGGTGAGGAAGGCATACGCGCCCGCAAGATCGGCGGTTATGATGCCGTTGACACCGCGAGCGGCGGCTTTGCCGAAATGGCCGTAGGTGACGGTGTGAATAAATCTCTGCTGGAGCGAATGGACCGCGGCGGCGGTGGCAACTTCGGGGTCGAGAATGACCGAGGTTGCGCCGTTCGATACGCAAACAGAGGGCAATTTTTCGATCTCGGGCGATCCCCCTCTGCAATCGAGCATTCCGCGAAGCATAGGCATAAGATCGTAAGCCTTCGCAAGGAGCTCTTTCTTTTCAAAAGCCGTGCAAAGGATCGCGTCACCGACGTGGTTGAGGTCGCAAAACTCCGTGAGGGGCGCGACGGTCGCTTCGTCATCAATATAAAGGATCGGCACCGTGCGCGAGCAGAGCGCGAGGGCATCGTAAAGCGGCTTGCCCTCGACGGTCAGGTCGGGCGAAACACGCAAGATCACGTTCTGCGGAGGGGTGGGACAGGTCAGCGCGGAAAGATCATCTGCGCACTTGACCTCCCATACAACCGTCGGTGCGGCAACGACCGGGCAAACGGGCATATAAATATCCTTCGAGAAGGACGCGCGTATGCTCTGATAAAGTGGTTTCATTGTGATTTCTCCTTATGAAATGAAGTCAGCGAGTGCAATGGCAATGTCAAAATGCCCCGAATCGTGCTGAGTGTCTTTGATCTGACCTTCCTTCGCCCTCATCGTCCACTTGGGGGAGTCGAGAAGGTCGCCGCTTGTGAAGAAAACGTAGAGTTTGAGGCCTCGGAAAGCGCAGACCGCCTGCACTCCCGCGCACTCCATCTCGACGGAAATGCATCCGTCAGCTTTGCGGCGGGCGAAATTTTCCTCGGTCTCGCGGAAGATGGCGTCGGTCGTCCAGGTCTTGCCCTTGACATACGCGATCTCGTTTTCCTTCATAAACGCCTCGACTTCGACCGCGCCGGGGATGTCGATGTAGTCGGAGGCGGGGGCATAGTGATAGGAAGTGCCCTCGTCGCGGTATGCCGCCGTGGGGATCATGACTTTTCCGCGCGCGATCTCGCGGTCGAGGCAGCCGCAACCGCCGAAAAGGACGTATTTATCGGTCAAAAAGATCGCGCGGGTGTCCTCGACGGATGCCACAGCGGCGGGCGCGCCGACAAAGGACTTGAAAAACGCGAACTTTTTGTTCTTATATCTGATCAGATAGATCGGCGTGTTGCCCGTGACCGACTTCGACTCGCCGATCTGCTCGCAGTCATAAGTCTCGGTCACGAATTTTTCGATCATATAGGAAAAAGTGATGATGCAAGCGTCAACGCGCACGGCATCGGGATTGACAAAGGGATTCAGCTTCGCCATCGGGGACGGGTCAAAGGTGTTAGTTATCATAATCTTCCCTCGCTTTTCTAGATTAGTTTAATTATAGCACATTTCTTCGGGGAAATCAATATAAACGGCAAAAACCGAGGCGATCTGCCTCGGTTTTTTAACTTAAATTTCCTTAATTATCTTCATCACGCCGTCGATCTCGGCGACCTCGAAGAGGTGGGCGCGTTCGAACTGACGTTTTTCGGGGGCGTGGAGGCACATGATATTTCTGCCCTCGGCGTCGCGGAAAAACATTGCGTGTCCGCCGTTTTGGTCGAAAAGAGGCTCAGCAAGGTGCTCCCAAGGGCCTTTTATGTCGCCGTTTTTCGAGACCACCGACAAAACGACGTAGTTATTTTGCAGATAGGGCGACCAGGTCAGGAGGAGTGAGCCGTCCGAAAGAGGCTGGATCCACGGCGCATCCGAGCCGTAGCGCAGATAGTCCTTGCCCTCGTACTTGATGCGGTGAGGCGTCGCCTTCGAGATCGGAGATTCGTCCGAGCCGAAAACGAGCCAAGGCTCGCCTTTGATCTCGGTGAGATCATCGGTCAGCTCCGCGCCCCAGATCTCGCCGACGAGCGCGCCTTTTTCTTCAACATAGTTATCAGGCCAATCGTGCGAGTAGAAAATATAGGGCTTGCCATCGTGAACGTAAAGCGTACCGTCGATGCAGCTCTGATCGAGCGGAGTCACGGCGCGGGGCACGAGCGGCACAAAGGGACCGCGCGGCGAATCGCTGACGCAGATCTGCGTTCCGCGCAGACCACTTTTGCCGAGGAGCGACACGAAAAGGTAGAATCTGCCGCGGTATTTATGCACCTCGCCCGCCCAGACGTCTTTGTACGCCCAAAAATCCTCGGGGATCTCGAAGGAAACACCGCCCTCCTCCCAATTTTCAAGGTCTCGGCTTGTGTAATACGAATGCGTCCTCGCGCCCGTCGTCGCGTACAAATAATAAACACCGTCCTCATAAACAATAAACGGATCGCGCACGCGGATATCTTCTCTTTTAAGCATATCGTCACCTCAAATTTATTTGTAAATTTCAAGCATTGCCGCGAGCGCATCTTCGATCGGCGGCAATTCGGGATGCCACTTTCTCTCCCATTCGAGCGAAAAAGCGCCGTCATATCCGTGCTCGGTGAGATATTCTGCCATTTCGCGCAAGGGCAACGTGCCTTTTCCGGGGAGCACAAGACCTTCCGGGGTGACGTCCTTAAGGTGTACGTGACGGATTAGAGTGCGGAAATCATCGCAGAAATCTCTCCAATTTTCGCCGTAAGTGTTTCTTGTGTGGCAAACATCCCAGACTAATCCAAAGTTTGCGTATTTTCCGCAGATCTCGGCGACCTTGCCAAGACGGGAGCCTGTGTTGACGTCGCCGTGTGTTTCAAGCAGGACTTCGACGCCTTTATCCGAAGCATATTCACAAAGAGTCGATATTCCGCGAGCGATACGCTCAAGGCATTCATCTTCGCCGCCCTTGATATTGTTGCCGAAAGCGCGGATTCCGCGGAATCCTATCTCACGCGCGGTGTCGATGGCGAAAATGCCTTCCTCGATGAAATTATCGAACTTCGATTCGTCGTGAAAACTGCAGGAGGTGCCTAAAATAAGAGGAACTACACCGTATTTGTGAAACTTTTGTTTGGTTATAGCGCGGTTTTCGGGCAGAAGCTCTGCCATTTTGCGGATATTGACCTCGCCGCAGAGTCCGCGCAGCTCAAGTGCGGAAATTTCGAATCTTTGCGCGAGTGCAAGAGCTTCGTCGAGGCTGTACTCGGTGCAACCGAGGGTTGAAAAACAATATTTCATTTTTATTCCTTTCTGCGTATTTCCATTTCGATCTCGAAGGATACGCTTCCCGTGGCAGATATCTCTGTTCTGCCCCAGCCTGCCTCGGAAGTGTCAACTTCGGGTAGGTAATCTATACCGTCTGCTTCAAATCGGTGGCCTTCGCCGCCGATCAAGGTGATTTTGAATTTGTCGGGCGACTTGACACGGCAATAAAGCTCCCGTTTTTTGCCCTTGATAACTATCAGATTTCCGTCAACAACAGGTTTGCTTTGAGAGTGAATGACAAATGTAACTTTCGAATTCGGATCTATCGGCTCAACACGGTCGGAAACGGCCAGAATTCCGCGCTCGCCGCGATCGGGTTCGAAACGCATTTTTCGCGTGACCGAGCGGCAGGTTTCGGAATATGCCTCGGAAAGATCGCCCTCGATCTCATAAACTCCGTCAGATTCGCGGTGCGACAGAACTTTTGCCATTCCGTATTCAGAAAGCCAACTAGCAAGCGTTTTCGGTTCTTTTTTATCGCGAGGTATCCGTGTACCCTTTCCGTCAACCAGAATGCAGTTGTGCGCGAGTGTATGGATGGTATAATTCTTGCGGTGGGGCGTGTTATAACTGTCGTAAACTCCCGAATCGGATGCAAGTATCTCGCCGTCGTAGATTTGAAAGCATCCCGTATCGAGGTGGTCGTGATTTGCGCCCCAAAGGCAGCCGATCTTCATCAGAACCAATCGCTCCCCGTCGTTATAAACCGTTGCGCCGACGGGCCAATCGAAATATCTGCCAAAAGGCAGTTTCCTATCATCGGAAAGAGGGGTGAGCTTGTTCCAGATCAGATAGACCGCGGGCGAGATCACGCCCTCGCCGCACGAACCCTCGTCATAGTAATCGTAACTCCACGCGAGCGGGATAAGATATTCCTCGCGGAACTGCTTTTCGGATTCGGAGTACCAAAGCGCATCTCCGCTGTAAGCCGCAGCGAGGAAAAGCGGAACGAAAAATGGATTTTTATGCGTATAAAGTGCTTTTGTTTCGTTATAATCATCGCCGAGGCGGAGTGCTTCGCCGTCGTGTCGGCGCAGATAGAGGAAACTTTCGGCAGTGGAAACGGTTTTGGGTGGGAGCACCCTCTCGCCGCTCATTGAATATATCAGAAGACCAAACCACATAGCCCAGGCGTAGCGGTATGAGCCATAGCAGGGACCCTGCGGATGGAATTCGCCCGCAAAGACCTTTTCATATGCGGGAAGATATTCCTCAAAAAGTCTGCCCGCGCAAAAATCGTATATATCGGGACGCTCGTCGTAGACCGCGATCGAAAATGCCAGCAGATCGCGCAAGAGCTGTGCCTCATTGCCGTGTCCGCTGATCGCCGCTTGTTTAGCGGGCGGATACCCCATTTCGAGGTATTTTTCAGCCAATGATTCGCAACGTATAATTATTTCTTCACGCTCCTCGGCGGTGAGCAGATAATAGCACCAATCGTAGACCTCGGAGGCAATGAAAATGAGATGACCCGCAAAGCGCGCCTTCATATAATCATCGTATACGACAACGTTGCGAAGCAGAAAAAGGAGCTTTTCGATCACACCCCTTCCCTTTCCGCTATCATCGGATATCAATGCATCCAATGCTTGCGCCTCAAGGGCAATATATTCCTTCAAATGATACGTTCCCTTTTCGGGCATCGCACCGATGCCGAGAATTGGAAAATCACAGAGCTCGCGGTAAAGTCTCCACGCTTCTGTATCCTTCGAGGCTTCCTTAATGCGGGAGATGTCCTTTTTTCGGAGCATAAGTCGGGGATGCTCCGCGGGAGGCAGTATAGGCGGTATTTTATACGGTGAACAGATCATACTTTCAACTCCTTGACATCACGGATGCAGCGGCGCGGCTGATCTCATGCGGCAGCGGCGCACCGTTTTTCAGATATTCGGATGCCTCGATAAGTAAAGATCTCGTTATATCACGGCGCAGATCTACAGTCGGACCCGCCATGTGAGGCATTAGGATGACGTTGTCGCGAGCATACAGCGGGCTTTCCGGCGGAAGCGGTTCCTTTTCATAAACGTCAAGCAAAGCGCGGAAGCGTCCGGTAGCAAGCTGTCTTTCGAGCGCCGCCTGATCGACAACGGCACCGCGCGAGGTGTTGATGAACAAACACCCTTGAGGTAGGCGAGAAAGTAATTCCTCCCCAACGAGGTGGTGTGTCTGATCATTGAGCGGTGTATGTACTGTGACGATATCACAGGTTGAAAATACTTCTTCAAGACTTGCGAACACAAGACCGTACTTAACAACGTCATCCGTGGGAAGCGGTTTAATATCATAAACCTTGATTTTTACACGGAAAGGCTGAAGCATTCGAACGAGATGGCGGGCGATAGCGCCGTAGCTGACTATGCCGACAGTCTTGCCAAGCAGACCGCAGTTGGTATCGGAGGAAGTTTTCCATATCTTATCGTTTTTCAGTCGGGTGCTGTATTTCGGAATGTCGCGCAGTGCGGTCAGCATATATCCGATCGTGCCCTCGGCAACCGATTCGGCAAAGAAATCGTTGCCCGAAATAACGCGGATACCGCGCTCCCACATCTCATCACTGACAAATGGAACCACGGTTCCGCAAAGGTGGACAAGCAGGCGCAGATCAGGCGCTCGATCAATGATACGGGAGTCGAGGCGAGGTGAGCCCCAACCGGTCACGTAAATATTCGAGTCACCGATCGAATCGGCAATTTCTTCGGGCGTGAGATGAGTATTCTTCTCATTCCAGATCACCTTACCGAGCGATTCCGCCAAAGCAATATTTTCCTCGGTAAAAAAGGTTGGGAAAACAGCATTTTTCGGTAGGGTCACAAAGCTCTCCATCATCTTACCTCCCGCGGGTGTTTGATATAATTATATCATATTTTCAGAAATTTTCAATAGAAAAGGCGGCAAAATCAAAGATTTTGCCGCCTTAAATTATTAAAATTCGTCCTTATGTTCCATAAAGAAATCAAAATACTTGCGCACATTGGGCAGCTCCGTCCACCTGCAGACCGAGGCGGGACAGGAGTCGAGGTTGTATATTTTCGCCTCTCTCATAGCTAGAAAGACAGGCGAATGCGTTGCAATTATAAACTGACTGCGCCCTACACGCGCGGTTGCGGAAATATAGTCGGCGAGCTCGATCTGAAACTCGATCGAGAGGCTGTTTTCGGGCTCATCGAGCAGATAGATGGCATCATCCTCGATGCGTTCGAGGAAATACTTCATCGCCGTTTGACCGTTTGAATAGAGATCAATATCACGCGCGGTGCGCTTTTTGACGTAACTCGACTGCGATTTTCTCGGCGAAAGGATCTCCATCGTTTCGCTCCAACGCTCGTAGTCGTCAAGTCCGTGAAGACGAAGAATATCGGGATTCCGCTCCGCCGCGCCGTGAACCGAAACGTATTTGTCGAAAAGCTCGTTTCTCTCATAATTGATATTCTCGTTGACCGTGCGCGCCTTGAGAACGTAATCGAAAACGTCGTCGCTTGTCAGCACGCAGCTTCTTCGGGGCTCGCGGGCATATTCGAGCGAGCACATCCCGACAAATTTATCGAAAAGAGGCGCGTCGTTGAATTCGGAATAGCGATTCGCCCGCATTTTGTGCGCCAGAACGTTGATAATCGTACTCTTACCCGAGCCATTTCCGCCGTAGAGCATGGTGATCCCGTCAAAATCAAGACTTCCAAGGCGCATTTCGGGGAATATTTTGAATGGGTAAAAGGTGTTGAAGCAGGTGCGCTTTTCATCCTCGATCACCTTGATCTCGGCGAACTCGCTTGGGAGATGCAGTTTTTTTACGTAGATCATTTTTATCTTCTCTCGATCAATGGCTCCGGAAGGGAACCTTTTTGACTTTTCTGCGTTGTTTTTTATAATTATATCATATTTTCGGGATTTTGCAATAGGAAAAGCGGATGTACTTAAAATATTATTATATAATGTACGCTTGTCGTTCGTGCAGTACAGACTCCGCCACCCCTCATTCGTCGCTTCGCGCCACCTTCTCCCAAGATCCGGGAGAAGGCTAATTAGTTGGTTCGCGAATCTTTGCGTTTCAGCGAACATCGTTTAGGATATAATCTTTTGTTGGTCAAATTGGAATATTTTATTGAAAAAGTTTGTGATAACTCCATTACGAGCGTAAAATAATTCAAATAAAAATATTCCTATTTGCTCAAACATAATTAACGCGATGATCGGTGTTCGCTGAATTTCAAAATTAAAGCGATCAACCTTTTGCCTTCTCCCGGATCTTGGGAGAAGGGGGACCGCGGGGAGCGGTGAATGAGGGTGGCGGAGTCTGTACTGCACGAACGACAAGCATTTCAATTAAATTATCATATTATGGTCGCACTTATCTCGTTCTATTAACAATCCAAAGCGGGACTGTCTCTCGTTAATGAGACAGCCCCATAAATTCACATCGACCACTCCATCGAGTCGGCGTGGACGTAAGCGCATTTGCGGGTTATCAAGAACTCGTCGTCGAGCGACTGTGAGTTCGCCCAGATGACGGTGCCGTCGCGGAAGCCGACGTTTGAGCAGAATATTTCGTCGCCGCACTTGATCCGCCACGACTTGACACCGCGGAAGATCATCTCCACTCTCGGGCTGCCTTCAATGCTCGTGACATCAACTCCTACACGCAGGCAGTCGCCGAAGCCCTCGGCGAAGACGACCATACCGTCGTGCAGGCTGTTTGTTGCCTCGTAAAACGCGAGGATATCTTCGTTGTTACAGATCATTTTTTCATTCATCGGTTTTGCCGCTTTTTCGATTATTTCACTCCAGAACGGAATATTCACGGCGGATGCGGTTGAGAGCTTGCCGTTAAAAAATTCGTTTTGGAGATATTCCGAGAGATTAGCGCCGTATACGATGGTATCCATACCGACGGTGGAAATGACGGGCGGGTCATCGACGCCCTCGATCACGGGGACGTATCTGTGCGAATAGATCGGGATCAGTTTCGGGGCTTTTGCGGCAACACGGGAAAATACCTCCAGCGTTTCCTCCTCGTTTTCGGGTCGTTTTCCCCAAGATTTCAGCCAAAATCCGTCCTTGACGTCTTCTTTCAGCCAATTTATCGGATCTTCGATCATTTTTTTGATCGCGCGGACGTTATTCTCATTGAAATCCTTCCACAGCGGAAAAGGAATAGCCGAGGACAAACACGGCACCCCGCAGGAATAAAAATCGGCAAGTGCCTGCGGAAACTTGAAGCCGTATATCTCTTCAACCTTCTTTCTCTCTTCTTCGGTCATGCCTGCAGCAATGAAATAGCCCTTGGCTTCAAGGTGCTTCAGGATAAATCTGTAATTTTCCATACTGTTTCTCCTTTTTCCTTCCGATAAGATTTTGTTGCAAAGCTCTTTGATCTCGCCGATCGATCGTTCCTTAAACTCGGGGAGAGTCCGCACGATCGTGTCGAGCTCTTCGCCGAGGTTGAGAAGGCGGTAAAGCTCGGGATCTTCCTTGTATTTCTCAAAAATACCGGGACGGAAGAGCAGTTTTTGTGCGGTTTCGGTGTCGATGATGTTCGATTCGATGGCATCGACGAGTCCAAGCGCCATTGCCACTATGCGGCATCGGTGTTCTTGGTCGAATACTTTTTCTTTCATTTTGTTATCTGACAATACGGTCAGCACGTAAAAAATATTTTTTCGGGGCAAAAGCCTCGCGAAAATTGTGTTATATGAATAGCGACACGACGGTGAGGATTATCATCGCAACTCCTGCGGCTATTATGCCGGGGGCGCGAATGATGATCTCGCGCTTGTCGCTTTCAAGCAGAGTGGGGGCGTTGTTTTCGACGGGAAAATTCTTTCTGTTGAGGATGAGGACCACCAATCCCGTCAAATTCACCGCCATAATTATCAGCGAATAAATTATGTAACCCGTCAGCGCGATTCTGTACTCCGCGTAAACTGAGGGCGAGGTTGCGGCAATTTCCTCAACCGTCTTGTCGGCAAATTCCGCCATTTTTGAGGTGAAAAACGTAGGAAGCACGCCGATCAGATTGAAGATCATATGCAGAGCGGTGGTGACAAGGTAGCTGCCCGTTTTGCAATAAAGATAGCCAAGGATGAGTCCCACGCCGAATGCATAGACAAGCTGGTAGACGTTTTGGTGGAAAAGTCCGAAAAAGACCGCAGAGGTCAGTATGGCAAGCAGCTCGCCGTGCTTATAAAGGCGGTCGATGAGAAGCTTGCGGAACAAAAATTCCTCCGTGATCGGCGCGATCACCACAGCGCAGAGAATTGTCTGCCAAGGCGAAACTAATCCGATCGCTTGGCTGACCCTATCAGTAAGCTCGACACCCGAAATGAAATAGACAAAATTGATGAAAAAATTGCTGATCAATCCGCCTATCCACGAAACACCAAAGGCAATGAGGACGAATTTCAAAAATTCCTTTGCCGAAATATTTCTTCGCGCGGGTGCGGATTTCGGAACAAGGAGCAAAAGCAGAGCCGCCGCGATAGTCTCGATGCCGACCAGTATCGCGTTGTATATCAACAAATATTCGCCGACGAGTTTTTTGACCTCGTCTCCCGCGCCGGCGATGAATCCGTCGATCACACGCGGCACGAAATAGCCAACCGCAGTGAACACCAAAAGTATCCACCCGCAGCGGTTGTAGGTGCGCTTCAACGCTCTTTTTTCGAGTTCGGGATCAACCCTCTCTTCTATAATCGGTTTAAGTTCTTCGTTCATAATGATACCTTTCGTCAATTATGCGTTCTTATGACTATATTATACCATAACCCCCCCGCATTGTCAATAGGTCAGATGTTTTTATTGAGTTTTTTTTAAGCAATGCAAATAATCGTTATAAGCATAATGATCCTCACTTGCCTCGCGATAATCGGTGCAGACGAAAGATAGCTCTTTGCGTGTTTCATTAAGAGTTTCGGTGCCGTTCAGCAGATCGCAGACGTCGAGCTTGTTTTTCGGCTTGTCGTTTTTCAGACAAAAGATCTCGCCCGATTTGTTGCCGTAAGGGCAGAAATTGCCGTGCGCGCAGGTGAGGCAGCACTTGATCTTCACGCCCTCGGGCAGGGATCTTTGCAACGAGGCAAAAGCCGCTTCCCAAGTGTGGCAAGAAGGTGCGCTCCAATACGCTTTACCGTCATAAGTCACGGTGACGGTCATTGAATCGGGATCGATGCGCACGCCGTTGTTGTAAACGGGCACGTTATGCTCACGGAAGCTTGCTTCCACTGTCACATCGCCGCTCGGTGTGGAGAGAAGGAGCTCTTTCTTTTGACTTTTATGTCCCTCATACCAAGCCTTGCCGTCATAAGTTTCCCACTCGATGCGGACGCTGTCGAAATCGAATTTGGGCGAAAGCCATTCGTTTCCGATCGCGCCGAGTTCATAACCTTCGTCCTTTTTATCAAAATACATAACCGTCACGCCGTGCTCGTTTTTAAGCTCCTCGATGAATCTCGCCATCGCCTCGTCACCCTCGTAGATCACGCGCGGCTCATCGGTATATGAATTGCCGTTTTCATCCTTCTTCCAGGTGCGCGGGAGCTCATAAGTGATGTTTTTGATCCCGAAAAAGGTCGCCACAGCCTCGCCGAGCTCCATATCCTTGCCCGTGCCGTTCTGCGCGGCGTCCTTGTGGATATTGAGTGCTCTGATCTTGACGGCCAGATCGCCGTTTTCCCACGAAACGAATCTCCATTTGCTGTCGTGAAACTCGAAATCCGCAAGGCTGTCAAGAGAAACGTGGCAGAGCGGGCGCTGCATAATATAATATCTCCCATCTTTTTCATTCGAAAGGTCGCGGACGATCTTGAATCCCAGACGGGTGTAGATCTCAAGCAATTCGTCAAATCGTCCCATATCGGGGAATCTGAGCATTCTTTCGAGCAGATATACCTCGGCGTGGGTGTAGCCCTCTTTGATGGCGTCCTCAAAGGCGCGAGTGATGAGCTTTTCCTCCATTCCGCAACGTTTGAAATTGGACGCGATCATCAGCTCGACGATCGAAAGTATCTTCGAGCCCTCGGGCGCGGTGTGGATGGCGCGCTCTTCCTCGGGGATGCAGAGGCATACGAAGGAATCCTTTTCGCCGCAGTGGCAGAAGCCGAAAAATTCATTTTCAAAGCAAGCCACCGTTCCCTTTGCGATCCCGCCGCCAACATAGAGTTCAACCTGACCGAGCCACATTTCGACAAGCCTTTCGCTGCCGCCCTTGCGCTCTATCACGCTTTCATACTGCGCGCGCTCTTCCTCCTGCGTCATATGGTAGCTCATACCGAAATTATAGCAATTATCCTTGCAGGTATATGCACGGCAGAATGAAAAATAATTCTTCCATTCGTGGCGGTGGAGGGGTCTGTATTTGATATTTTCGCGCACTACCTCGCGGCGGAGATCGAGAAGCGCGGGGTGCAAAAGCTTATCAAAGGAAGCCAAGTGACAGATAAAATCGCGAAGTGCTTCGGAATTTTCGGGCACGTGTGTGAGGTGGTCGAAAAGCGGATCGGTGTAAGCGATAGGCTCGTGCGGCAAAGAATAATATCTTTTAGCAACCTCATAAGCCTCTCTATATTTTTGAGCAAAGCCTTCAACATTACCTTCTTCAAGGCAAAGGCGTGCGTCGAGCGTAATGATCGCCCCACAGTCGCGGCGGAGATTTTTGCTTTCGGGCATCAGCGCATTAAGCAAGACTTTCGCGGCATCGATCGACGCGCGGGTATTGATATTCAAAAGCTTGTAATAAAGATCGTCAAATTTCTTCTTAAGCTCCTTTTGCCCGTATCTGATCTTTTCGTCACCGCCGAGGCATTTGGCAACAAGCCCGGCGCGCTCCTTGTGATCCTTTATCTTGTAAGCATAATCAAGTGCTATGTCGCGGTTTCCGCGCTCCAATTCGGCGCATGCCAAAAAAGAAATATAGCTGTCATCATCGGGATAACGTATGTGAAGCTGATGAAAATAAAAGCACGCGCGGTCAAGATAGTGCTTATCCTTCTTACTCTCGCCGAGAAAGAAGCAGTCACACGCACGGCGGTAAAGAAAATCTCTGTCATCGGGAAATTCCTCAAGAGCTTCCTCCGCAACGAGCAGGGCCATATCTTCACCGTAACAAGCCATCTGCTGCCATCTGTGCTCAAACTCCGCACGGCGGTCGGTGCCGAGAAGGTCGTTAAGACCTATCCGCAACACCTTTGAGATCGGCACGAGCAGATTGATATCGGGCATAGTTTGCCCCGTTTCCCATTTTGAGACGGCTTGCGACGAGATGTGAAGCTCCGCCGCGAGGGCGTCCTGCGTCATTCCCTGCTTCTGCCTGTACTCGCGAATCTTTTCGCCGATAGTCTTTTCCTGCATTTTGATGCTCCTTAATTGTTCTTGATTCTATTATATCACACCCGCCCGCGAAATGCAAGAAACTTTTCGGATAGACATTAACAACCGCGGGTTGGAGATCAACACTGCGAAAGAATCTCCTTCGCCATTTTGTCGCAAAGATCTTTGCTTATCGGCTGTGAAAACATTTCGAGAAACAGATCGTAAATGACTGTTGAAAGCTCGGGCTCCGTCATATCATCGCGGATGCGGGCTGCCAATCTGTCGATCTCGGGCTTATATTCATCATCGGGACAGCCCATTGCAAGCAGACCCATGGGGTCGTGCTTATCAATAACCGATTTGAGATCTCTTTGCATGATCTTTGCCGCCTTGTACCCCGTGATTTTATCGGGCCACACCTCACCGTAAGTGTAGCCTTCGAGCATTGTTATAAATCCGTCCTTGACGAACAGGACGTAGCCCGAGCCGTATTTGAGGCCGGGGAAATCCACGTGCAGAGAGCCGAAGGGCTCTATGATCCCGTTTCCGAAGGAATCGGCGGGGTCGGTGATCTCAAAATTCGTGTAAAAGCCGACGCCCGTAAACTCGCGGCTCTTGATGCGGCATTTGTCATACTGCGCCATTATCTGCGCCTCAAACTCGGGCTTTTCCTTTGCAAGAAACATCATTACCTCGCGCTCGAAGCGCTTGAAGCTGTTTGGGGTGGAAGACTCGAGTTCTTTTTGCATAATATACCGTCTGATGCCGTCTTCGGTCAAATCGTGCACGACGCGGAAGCCGAATTTTTCATAAAGAGCGACTTCTCTCTCAAATCTTGCCGTGTCGTGCTCCGCAAGATAGACTTCCGCCTTGGTATATTCACTGTTGTCCGCCCATTCGAGAGCGGCAGAGATCAGCTCCGCTTCGATGCCGCAATATTTCAAATTATCCTCTATCTGCATTTCGGCAAAGAACAGGACCTTCTCGCCCTCGGGAACCGCGCGGTATTCGGTGGGCACGAGCAAAGAATCATAGCTTGCCTTATCCCAGGCGTTGCAATAGCCGACGATGACGTTGCCGATCTTCGCCGCAAAGCCGTTCATTTTTCCGCCGCCGACGAGTCGCTCGACCTTATTCCTGCCCTGCTCGTAAAAGCACTCTTCTGTGCGGCACGAGCCGTGTTTTTGGATCAGCGAATCCCTCTCGCTGACCTCACCGGGGTCTTTGTTATACAGATCCGAGAAACACACGAGTCCGTTTTTGCAAAGATGATGCTTGCAAAACTGATAAAACGCGATCCATTCGTGCCTCCAGAGGCGGGAGCAGGTCACGTTTTCCTTGGCGATCCTGCGGCGAAGCTCGAGCGACGCGCGGTGACCAAGCTTTTCGCTTGATAGGAAGCGGTCGAAGAAGTGAAATAGGTCAAGACTTTTGTTCCGCTCGTTCTGCAAGCGGTCAAAGAGCGGATCGGTGTACGCGATCGGCTCCCGCGGCAGGGCGTCGTATGCCTTCACAGCTTCATACGCCTTGGTGAATTTCTCCGCGTAGCCTTCAAGATCGCCACCGTCAAGGCAAAGCTCGGCATCGGCGAGGTAAAGCGACCACAAAAGATCACTGCGAAGCGCCTTGCCCTCACCCATCATTACGTCAAGAAGCGCGTGCGCGGCATTGATCGACTCGCGGGTGTTTATGTCAACAAGAGTTTTAATAATATTCTTCGCCTGACCCTCAAGCTTCGATTGCTTATATCTGATCTCTTCCTCGCCGCCGAGGAATTTTGCGATCAGACTCTTTTGGCGGCTCGATGCCTTGAGCGAATATGCAAGATCGAGGGCTTTTTCGCGGTTTCCGCGCGCAAAATGCACCTCGGCAAGCAAGGCGGTGTATTTTTCGTTGTCGGGGGATTTTTGATGAAGCTCGGAAAAATGATCCTGCGCCTGACCGAGATAGGAAAGCGACCGAGCCCCCGTCTTGCTCTTATCCGTGCCAAGCTCGTATTCCGCATTTGCTCGGCGGAAAAGGAATTCCTCATCGTCGGGAAATTCCCTCAGCGCATCCTCTGCCGCGAGCAGGGCAAGCTCATCGCCGAAGACTTGCGCACTCTTCCATGCGCGGTCAAATTCATCGCGCCGTGAGCCGCCAAGCAGCTCGTTGACGCCGACGCCAAGAATTCTCGACAGCGGCAAAAGCAGATTTATATCGGGCATAGTCTGCCCGTTTTCCCATTTCGAGATGGCTTGCGGGGAGACGTGAAGCTCGTTTGCAAGATAGTCCTGCGTCAGTCCGCATTTTGTTCTGTGCTCCTTGATTTTATCGGATATCGCCATTTCGCACCTCCAAATCATCTTGTTTACATTATATCACAAAAGGTTGGGTTTGTAAATAAAATAAATAGAAAGAAGCACTCAACGGGGCGTTGAGTGCTGTCTTTCTTATTTCATCAGCTCGTCTGCGAGGCGGATGATCTCGGGCGCGATCTTTTCGCGCTCTTTTTTTACCGTGCGGTTATAGACGGGGTAGGCGAGGCAGACGAGTACCATTCCGACGATGCCGATGGGCACGCCGATGAGCATTGCCAGATTGCTCGGTGCGCCGAGAATGGCGCCGATGTCGGTCATAATGAGGCTCATTCCGCAGCCCATTATCAGCGCGCCGATGATGCCGAGGACGAGGGCTACCGCCGTCGCCTTGGAGTGCACGCTTGCGTCGAGGCGGCGAAGCTGTGTCATTTTGTCCTCCTCGGCGGTCGGTTTTTCATATTTATCGCGAATTTTCTGTATTTCCGCCTGCTCCTTGGCGGAGTAGGTGTAGCTGAAAGTCTCTTTATCTTTGTTCTGCATTTCTTTTTTCCTTTTTAATCTCTCTTGTGCCTTTTGCGATCATATACACCGCCGTGATTATCACGAACGCCGAAACCGCGGCGCCCGTGGCGGTGAGCATTATCCGGCGCGCGGCGAGGTCCATTGTGCCGTCGCCAAAAGTGGTCAGCATTGTCGATTCGAGCGTGAGCATCGAAACGCAGGCGGCTGCCATACTGATCGCCTTGCTTGCGGAAAGGATGGGGCTGTTATATTTGCGGTACTTGACGATTCCCACGATCGCGTGGGTAAAGCTCCAAAAAGTGTAAGCCGCCATGGCGATCGCGGTTATCATACTGTGCTCGAAGGTGCGGTTCCAATAGACCATGAAGAAGATTATCAGCGACAGCGCCATATTCATTGCAAGGAAGACCCAGCCGCAGGCGCGGTAGCGGCGCAGTTCCGCGATCATATTCTCGCCGTAAACATTCTTTCGCGAATAATTCGCAAGGTAAAGGCGCATTGCGGCGAGGCAGAAATAGTACCCGCCGAGCGAATAGTACCAAAACGTGTGGTGAAGATATCCGAGCCCAAGCTGGAAGATTGCGAAGACCGCGTTCCACACGGACGAGCCGTAAAGCGTGATATTCGAGCGCAAGCGCAGGTCGTCGAGCCAACGCCGCACGAGCTTGTTTTCATTTTTGACGGTCTTGCATAAGCGGATGATCTCGGGGATCCGTACGCACCAGACCGTCAGCGTGTACGCCGCGAGGGCGTAGGAAATATAGGCAGGGACGGTTTCCGTGCCCAAAACCACCATCGAGTACACCAAAAATGCCGTCGCGACGGGGAGCAATACGATCAAAACCGCGGGGTGCGGGAACAAAAGTGCTTTGCCGATTTTCTTGTAATCCATCTCACACCTTCTCGATCTTCACGGTGAAGGTCGTTCCCTTGCCGACGGCACTTTCGACCCCGAT
Organism: Clostridia bacterium; assembly: GCA_017415485.1. Classification (GTDB taxonomy): domain Bacteria; phylum Bacillota; class Clostridia; order Oscillospirales; family CAG-272; genus CAG-390. Next base: position 2,392 of record JAFQGP010000040.1, on the reverse strand, counting down.
CTCGCCCTGCATAATGTCCACAACGCGCTTGACGAGCGCAAGCCCGAGGCCGTTGCCCTGCGTTGCGCGGGATGTGTCGCCCTGATAAAATTTCTCAAAAATATGCGCGCCGACCTCGGGAGTCATGCCGCATCCCGTGTCCGACACCGACACGACGGCGTAGTGCCCGTCGGTGGTCAGCGAAACCCGCACCTTGCCGCCCTCTCCCGTGAACTTGAAGGCGTTTGAGAAGAGATTGTTCCATACGAGCGAGAGCAATTCAGCGTCCGCTTCGACCTTTACGTCGTCCTCGATCTCGGTTTCGATCTCGATGTCCGACTTCTCCCAGATGCTTTCATACTGCAAAAGGCTCTCGCAAAGCTGTTCGCCGAGGTCAAAGACGGCTTTTTGCGGAAAGATCGTCTGATTTTCAAGGCGGTTGAGCTTGAGGATATTGGTCATCATATCCGCAAGTCTGCGCGAGGCATCCGTGACGCCCTTGGCATACTCGATGCGCTTTTCATCCGAAAGCTCCGGCGACTGCAAAAGCGTGCCGTAATTCTGCATTACCGCAAGCGGGGTCTTCATTTCATGCGAAACGTTCGAGATAAAGTCCGTGCGCAGAGTTTCGATGCCCGAAAGCTCCTCCGTCATCGAGTTGACCGCGGTGATTATCCGGTTGAACCCCTCGGTCGCCGCGCCCTGCATCGGCTTGATGCGGACGGAAAGATCGCCCTTCATGATCTTTTCGGCGGCTTCGGTGATGATCCGCACGGGGCGGTCGACCGTCATTCGGCGGCGGATATAGTCGATCCACGTGAAGATCGCAGTGATGATCAAAACATTGACGAGCGTGATCTTCGCCGCCGCGGCGATGTTCTCCGCGGTGAATTCCAAGCCCATCGTTTCGGCAATGACGTTCAAAAAGAGCATCATACAGCAGGAAACGGCGAAGCCGATCGTCAAAAAGAAGATCATAAAGCTGCTGATCATCCGCAGTACCGTGCGAAAAGTCAGCTTTTTCATTTTATCACCGCCTTGTAACCGAGGCCGTGAACAGTTTTGATCTCAAAATCCTCGCAAGCGGCGAGCTTTTGGCGCAGCTTGGTCATATAAACGTCAACAGCGCGCGGCGCGGTGGCGGTGTCAACGTCCCAGAATTCGTCCATCAGCTGTGTTCTTGTGAAGGTCTTTTTCGGATAGGAAAGGAGTTTATAGAGAATATTGAACTCGCGGCTTGTGAGCGAGATCTCCTCGTCGCCGAGGTAGGCGGTGTGCTCGTCGGCGTCCATCACGAAGCTGCCGATCTCGAGCTTTCGGCTTGCCGCGATCTTCGCGCGGCGCAAAAGCGCACCGATACGCAGAAAAAGCTCGTCAAGATCGATCGGTTTTACCATATAATCGTCCACCCCGATGCGGAATCCGCGCTGTTTTGATGCCATATCGTCGCGCGCGGTCATAAAGAGGATCGGAATTTCGCTGTTGACGTCGCGCACGTTTCTTGCGAACTCAAAGCCGTCCACGCCCGGCATCATAATGTCCGAAACGATGAGGTCGACCGAGTTTTCATAAAGCGCATCATAAGCCTCGTTTGCGTCAAGGCAACCCACCGCCTGATAGCCGCTGTTGTTCAAAAACGCGCAGACCGTGCGGTTAAGCTCCCTGTCATCTTCCAAAACCAATATCTTAAACATCGCAGATACCTCCATTTTATACGGATATTATAGCACACAAATGTTAAAGTTTTGTTTGCGTTTTGGCTTTTTGAGAGGATTTTCGATAAAAAAGGAGCTCGCAGCTCCTTTTTTATCAGTTATTGCTCATAATCTTATCGCTGATGGCGATGATCTTGTCGGCGTACTTCTTTTTGCGGGAGGCGAGTATCTTTTTGCAGATGGGATAGTTGACGATTGCCATGAGCATACCGACAACGCCGATGACGATGCCGGGGAGCATGGGCTCGGAGATCCCGACGGTTGCGCCGATGTCGGTCATCACAAGGCTCATACCCGCGCCCATTACGATAGCGGCGATACTGCCGAAAGTGTAGCCGAATACGTTTGCGGGGCGCTTGACCTTGGAATCGAGCTCGCGGAGAGCATCAAGCTCGGTTGCTTCCTTTTCGGTATACTGTGTGCGAATCTTTTCTACGAGAAATGCCTGATCGTTCTTGTTCATAATAATTACCTCTTTCATCTTTTGTTTACGCATATATTATACCGAAGAGTTGTTGTTGAAATCTTTGAGAAATGTTTGAGTTTTATTAAAATGAAGAAAACAGGTATGTTTCATAAAAAACGAATCATACCTGTTTTTTGCTTTAGTGCCTACCAACACTTCATAGAACGAAGAAGTATAAGATAAATAATCATTATAATAGCACGAGCTTGTAGGGGTGGGGGGGGGGGGGGGG
>JAFQGP010000039.1 GCA_017415485.1 Clostridia bacterium | reverse complement strand
CTCACCGGCTCCAACAAGCTTCGCGCAGACCTCATTGCAGCTGATCAGAAGGCACAGACCTCTCTCACCACCGCAATCAATGCGATCACTGAGAAGGAAGCAGCTCTCGAGCTTGCAATGGAAAATGCGATCAGCACCAAGGTTGCAGCAATTCCCACTCTCGTATTGGCATATGATACTGCAGTTGCAGCACGCGATGCGATCACAGATACCACATCTGCTGATTACAAAGCAAAGCAGATCGCAGTTGATAATGCACTTGCAAACCTCAACGGTTTCGTAGCTTCTCTTGACGATGCATATGCTTATGCAGATGCTATCAGTGCAAAGGAAGCAGCTGAAAAGGCTATCAAGCAGCATCAGACCAACCTCAACGGTCTTGCGGGCATGGCAAAGAGCGATTACACCAAGGCTCAGAGCGAGCTCAAGAAGACTCTCGCAGGTAACGCCGACTTCGATGCTAAGCTGAAGGCTCTCGAGAGCGCTGAATATTCGCTTTCCACCCTTGAGATCATTATGAACTATCTCCAGAATGCTCTCGCAACCTATTCCGTATCCTATCCCGACAGCACTGAGCACAAGCTCATTATCACCTACATTGCAGATTACGAGCAGAAGATCGTAGATGCAAAGGCTGAGATCAAGGCGGCTCAGGATGCAGTAGACGCACTCTACATCGCAGCAGACGCAAAATTTGCAGATCTCAAGGCAAAGGCTGAGGCAGCTGCAGCAGCTGTTGAAAACTATATGTCCGCTCCCGAGATCGCAGACGCAGTTGCAGCTCTTGCAGCAAGCGAAAAGACCATCGAATCTCTCCGCGCAGGTATCGAAGCTTCCGTAAAGGCAGCTTATGAGAAGCTCGCAGCTGATTATTTGGCTCTCGCCGCAACCGAGGCTGAACACGCTGCAAAGATGGCAGCTATGGAGAAGACATACTTCTCGAGCTCCGAATACATCAAGCTCGTTGCTGAAGTAAACGCTAAGAAGCTCGCTCTCCAGCAGGTTCTTGACGGTTATCTTGAAGATGCAACCTACAAGGATTGGTATGAAAAGCTCGCTGCTCCCACCGATGCAAAGATCGCTGAGCTGACCGCTCAGATCAACGGTGCGGATGCAAAGACCCAGATCAAGCTCGCAACCGAGATCCTTAACGTTTTGAATGTTAAGTATCAGAAGGCTAAGATCCCCACTGTCCTTGAGGGCGTTGAGACCAACGTTCTTCTTGAGGTAGAGAAGGGCAACGATGGCCTTGTAAAGGGTGCAGGCTACATCCTCAATGACTATATCACCAAGTGGCAGAAGACTTGCAAGAACTCTGAGGAGTACAAGGCTGCAGAGGCAGCTCTCAAGACCGCAGAGACCGCAGTCAACAACTACAAGAACGCCAAGAGCGGTAAGCTCGGCAGCGAGTACACCGCACTTTCCCAGGCTAAGAACGATCTTACCAAGCAGAGAGGTCAGTTCGTCATCGACAACAACGATCTCAAGAATGCTCTCGCACAGCTCGTAGCTGCAGAGGCAGGTGTTATCACTTCTCAGGCAGCAGCTGATGAAGCGGCAGCAAATCTTGCAGAAGCAAAGGCATTCGAGGGTGTAGACAGCTACGCAAAGGTACTTGAGGCGTTCAATGCCGCAATGGCAGCTAACCCCACTATCCTTACCGAGTACCAGGCAGCTCTCAAGAATTACAACACCGCGTTCGGTTATGTAAAGAGCCAGATCACCAGCGTTAACACTCTCTTCAAGTCGTTCAGCACTCATGTTGATACACTCAACAAGGCACTCAAGAATTCCGATATTGCAAAGTCTTACTACAACTCTGCTGAATTCAAGGGCGTCTACTCTGCACAGTTCCTCGGTGCTCTCGAGAACGTTTATAACGAGACCGTAAAGAACACCCAGGAAGGCAATGCAATCGTTGACCTCGCATTTGCTAAGTTCATTGAAACTCTTGAGCTTGCAAAGACAGTTATCCCCAACACCAGCACAGATCTCAAGCTCGTCGCTCTCCGCGTCGAGGTCAAGGCTGACGGTTCTCTCGTTCTTCACGAGCCCGAGGTCGTTGAAGAGGAGACTGAAGAAGGTGAAGAGGAAGAGATCCCTGAGTATGAGTACACCAAGTACACAGACGACAGCGGAAACATCGTTTACCTTGAATATGAGGGCGGAACATTCTTCCTTCTCAACTACAACGATTACGCAGTTACCGTTGAGTTCAACGGCACAACCTACACACTTGAGACTTACGGTGGCATCAAGGTCGTTTCCGGCCAGGAGCCCGAAAGCTTCTCATTTGCAAAAATTAACTAAAGGAGGCGGAGAAAATGACAAACGAATTGAAACTTAATAATGTTGTCAGCGAGCAGAAGACCAAGGCTCCCAAAAAGCGCCGCAGCGGCGCATCGCTTGACAGACGTAAGGCTCGCGCAGGTTATTTCTTTGTACTGCCTTTCCTCTTTGGCTTTATCGCCATCTATCTTCCTATGATCTGGGATTCGATCGTATTCAGCTTCTGCCGAGTACAGATCGTTCCCGGTGAGGGACAGATCTCCGAGTTCGTAGGCTTTACGAACTATATGGAAGCTCTCTTCGTCAACCCCGACTTCGTTAAGACCCTGGTAACAGGTATCAAGGAGCTGGCGTTTGACATTCCCGCGATCATCCTTTTCTCGCTCTTCATGGCTGTTCTTCTTAACCAGAAGATGGCAGGCCGTGCAGCGTTCCGTGCGATCCTCTTCGTTCCCGTTATCATTTCCACGGGTCTTATGGAGTCTATCGCATCGCAGAACATCATGGACGATATGGGTGAAGAAGGTATTGAGCAGGGTACCGAAACAAGTACCGCTGCAGAGATCGTTTCCGCAATCGATATTCAGGCGCTCTTCGCCGGCATGAAGGTCGGTACAGAGCTTGTTGAATACGTTGCAACAATGATCAACAACATCTATGATATCGTAAACCGTTCCGGCGTACAGATGCTTATCTTCCTTGCAGGTCTTCAGTCGATCTCTCCCGCGATCTATGAGTCTTGCTCGATCGACGGTGCAACCGGTTGGGAAACCTTCTGGAAGATCACCTTCCCGATGATAAGCCCGATGATCCTGGTTAACGCGGTTTATACCATCATCGACTCGTTCACCACAGACCAGAATACGGTTATGAAATTTATCGATACGGTTTATACTCAGGCAAGCGGCGGTAAGGAAATTTCCTCTGCGATGTCCTGGATGTACTTCCTGATCGTAATTCTCATCGTAGCTGCGGTAGCAGGTATCGCTTCTGCGTTCGTATTCTATCAGAAGAAAGACTAAGGAAAGGAGGATATTTCAATGAACGCACAACAGACAGGCGCTCCTCAGATCACTAAGGAGACAAAAAACAAGATCAGAGTTGAATTTGAGCGTACCCCGCTTAAGGAAAGACTCAAGGCGAAGTTCATCAATATGGCCTTCGTTGGCGGTGTGCTTTGGTATATCGTCCGCTTCGTCCTCCTTCTCGGTATTGCTTATATCGTACTTTACCCCTTCTTTACACAGATCGCGGGTTCTTTCATGGGCAGAAATGACTTCGTTGACGTAACGGTCATGCTTATCCCCAAGGAGTTCTCGATCGATATGTATAAGTTCATTATCCTTGAGAATGAATACTTCACGGCATTCGGAAATACCCTTCTCCTTGCCGGATCCACCGCGCTTATCCAGACCTTCGTATGCAGTCTTGTAGCTTACGGACTTGCAAAGTTCAAATTCAAGGGCGCAAACCTCGTGTTTTTGGCAGTTATCTTCACGATGGTCGTTCCTCACCAGACTATCCAGTACTCGATGTTTATGAACTTCCGATATTTCGATATTTTCGGAATCATCAAGTTCCTCTCGGGTAATGCAACGGTCGGAGAGATCGGATTCCTCAACGATATTCTTGCGAATATCAACATCTTCGGAGCTGAGCCTACCTCGAAGTTCCTTCAGGCTGTAGTTGAGGATGGCGCGTTCAACCTTAACAACTCGTATTGGCCTCTCATCATCCTCTCCCTCACCGGACTTGGATTTAAGAACGGTCTTTACGTATTCATGCTTCGTCAGTTCTTCATGGGCGTTCCGAACGAGCTTGAAGAGTCGGCATACATCGACGGTTCGGGTACAGGCCGTACCTTCCTGCAGATCATTCTGCCTCTGTCGGTGCCGATGATGATCACCGTATTCCTCTTTGCCTTCTCCTGGCAGTGGACCGATGACTTCTACACCACGCTCTTCTTCACGACCAATAAGACGGTGCTTATGCCCGACGTTGTAGATATTCCCACGTCTCTCGAGACGGACTATCCCGGTCAGAATCTCTACTACTCGGCAATCAGAAACACCTGCGGATTGCTTATCATCCTTCCGCTGGTTATCATGTACCTCTTCTGCCAGAACTTCCTGGTACAGGGTATTGAGCGTTCCGGACTTACCGCAGATTAATCGAAGCTTTTCAACACATCTATTTCCTATCATTGCGGAAGCGATCATCGCATCGCTTCCGCAGAGGAAAGAATCGTCTTGCGTAAGATCTTACGCAAGACGATTTTTACATATAAGGAGATCGTATTATGCTTAAAAGATTTTTAGCGATCATTCTCTGTTCTTCAATTATGTTTGGTCTTTTTGGATGCGCTCCAGCGGTTCTGCCGGAAGAGTCATCCGATAACCTATCAAATGAAGAACGACCGGAGACATCTCCGGCAACAACAGAAGAGGAAACTACAGCAACAATTCCCGACCAAACCGCGGAGGAAACCACAGTGCCTGAAGATAAAAAAGACGGCGACGTGCTTGCTTTCAGTTCAAGCGCAGCACCCGCATCACTTCCAAACAGTAATGCAAAAATTGTGGGCGAGTTCATCGCTGATTTTGAGGATCCCGATAACTATTTCCAGGGTGAAGAAAGAGGCGGCAAGCTCGTGTGCGCTCTCAATAGTGATAAAACGCCCAAGCTTTTCGGAAATCAATACTGCTCAAAGGCTTTGATCGAGGCGGGCTCATCCGGAACGCAGGGCTTGAATCTCTATGCAAAACTTGGTCAAAATCTTTCGATGCGCTCACATTTTCATATCAAAAAGCGCCCCGATATGAGAAATTACAGCGGTATAATGCTTTATGTTGATACCACCCGCGTTCAATGGCCTAATACGGCGTATATTTCCGATCCGAACGATACCAAAAAGCATACCGCCGTCAGCATCAATCTCATTCTCTCGAAGTCTTCGGATAATTCGCTGACATCGGAGAACTACCTTGATGATGTGCAAAGCTTTTTCTCCTACTATAACAAAACCGTCAGAACCATCGAGGCATATTATTACGATGCTGCCTCTGCTCAATGGGTGAAGACATCGAATGCCTTTGCATCAAAGCACGTCATTCTTGTGCCCGATGAATTTGCGGGATACGTATATATTCCTTTCGATGCTTATTATCATAATCAGAATACTTCAACACCTATGCTCGAGTATATGGAACAGGGATATGCCTACCCCGCAAGGCTTGGTGTTTATACCGGCGGATATGATAACGATGAACCCGAAAGCGTGTTCATTACCGTCGATGATATAGCTCTTGTGCGTGCCGAAGGCGATAAGCCTTGGGAAAGATACGAAGAGGAAGAAAAGGAAGACGTTGTTCGTGTCGAAGGAAACGGCGCGACTGCGACTGTCACCTTTATCATGAATAACAAGAAGTCCGATAAGGTCAGCTATGAATACTCGGTTGGAAAGACGATCTACAAGTCGGATATACCCAAGACGGCTAACGAGGGCAATAACGTGTTCAACTGCTGGACAAGTGACGAGCGCGGGCTTATTCCTTGCGATCCGCAGGGATTTACCGTGACGGGGGATGTTACATTCTACGGTTATTGGTTTGATAATACCGCGTCTTATGCAACGTCCGCGACCGAGATCGAAAACCGCGACGGCGGAATTTATAATTTGCCAAATGGCAAGGTGATATTCTACGGTGCTTCGAACTTCACAAGATGGACAACACTCGAAAAGGATATGGCGCCCGAGCTTGATGCGCTCAATCACGGCATAGGCGGCGCAACCGACGCTTCGCTTCTCGAGCATCTCGACAGACTTGTTCTGCGTTATGAACCCAAAGCGGTAGTAATTCAATGCAGTAACAATGACGTCCATAAGTACACGGATGCTCAGTGCAAGCAGACGAAGGAAGAGCTTTATGATCGTATTCGCGAGGCCCTGCCGAATACGGTGATCATTTTCGTATCACATATGCCTTTGCCGTCAAGAACTCAGTATTGGAAGACATCAACAAGACTTCAAGATCTGAATGTTTGGGTCAAGGAGTTCTGTGAAGCGCGCGAAAAGTGCGAGTATCTTGATGTATTTGACAACATTCTTGAGATCGCAAACGTGTATCTCTCGGGAAATCAAAGCGCATATTTCAACGATTCTTCACATTTCAATTCCGCAGGACAAGCAAAATTCTGCGCGGCATTAAAGCCCGAGATCATTCGTATTCTTTCAGCGTATTAAAAATATCCCGCTGTGCCACGATTGGTACAGCGGGATTATTCTATACAGTTAAATTACTTAAGCATACCTGCAAGTGTGGTTTCTGCTGCTGCGAGAGCGTCAGCAATGAGGGATGCGTCACGTCCGCCTGCCATAGCGTTGTCGGGACGTCCGCCGCCCTTACCGCCTGTAACAGCGGCAACCGCGGAAACAATCTTGCCTGCGTGCGCGCCTGCCTTGACAGCATCGGCGCCGCAAACGGTGATGAAGTTGAGCTTACCGTCGGTTGCAACAGCAAGAACCGCAACAACGTCGGAGCGGCTTGCCTTGATCTCGTCTGCGAGGGAACGTGCAACCTCGATAGCCATGCCGTCGAAACGAGCGGTGCAGAGGTTTACACTTCCAACAGCCTTTGCGCCCGAAAGGAGCGAATCAAGCTTTGTAGCTGCGAGTTTCTGGTTGAGCGACTCGATCTCGCGCTTTGCTACTGCAAGCTCGGATGCGGTAGCTGCAGCCTTCTTTGCAACGTCAGCGGGATTGGGAGCCTTGAGCTCGCGAGCGGTATCAGCTATAAGGGTGTCCTTTTCAGATATAAGCTTGAGAACGCCGAGTCCGGTTACAGCCTCGATACGTCTTACGCCTGCCGCAACGGAAGTCTCGGATGTGATTTTGAACAGACCGATCTCGCCGGTGTTTGCGCAGTGAGTTCCTCCGCAAAGCTCGGTGGAGAAGTTGCCCATCTTGACCATACGAACTGTCTTACCGTACTTTTCGCCGAAGAGTGCCATAGCGCCTTCCTTCTTTGCGGTCTCAATGTCGGTCTCCTTGGTAACGATGGGGGAAGCGAGAAGAATATGAGCGTTTACAAGAGCTTCAACCTTTTCAATCTCGTCACTTGTGAGAGCCTGGAAATGAGAAAAGTCGAAACGGCAGACCTTTTCGCTGACATAAGAACCTGCCTGCTCAACATGCTCGCCGAGAACGGTACGGAGTGCCGCCTGGAGGAGATGAGCTGCAGAGTGGTTGCGCTTGATGGCAGCACGGCGCATTTCCTCGATCGATGCAGTAACGGTGTCCCCGACGCTGAACACGCCGTTAACGACGGTGCAAAGGTGGAGGTAGATACCGTCAGACTTCTTGGTGTCGGTCACGCTGATAAGCTTGCCCTCGGCATAGATAGTACCCTTATCACCAATCTGTCCGCCGCCTTCGCCGTAGAAGGGCGTGGTGTTAAGAATGAGGGTGCAATCGCCTTCGCTGACAGAATCAACAAGCTCGCCGTCAGCCATGATAGCGACGATCTTGGCCTCACAGCAGCACTCGGTGTAGCCGGCGAATTCGGTTGCGGGAATATTTTCAAGAAGAGACTTGGAGGAAGAGTCCCAACCGCCAATGTTGGCACGAGCCTCTCTCGCGCGCTTCTTCTGCTGGGTCATAAGAAGCTGGAAGGTCTCTTCGTCGATCGCAAGGTGGCTTTCCTCTGCGATCTCACGAGTGAGGTCGATGGGGAATCCGAAGGTATCGTAAAGCTTGAATACCTCTTCGCCCGAGATCATGCCGGAGTTCTCGGCGAGAGCATTGCGAACAAGGTTTGAAAGGATCGAAAGACCCGCGTCGATGGTGGCATCGAAGCGCTCCTCCTCAATGGAGAGGACCTTCTTGATGTAGTCGGCTCTTGCGGAAAGCTCGGGATATGCGCCACAGCTTTCGCCGATAGCAACCTCAACTACGTCAACAAGGAAGGGGTGGTTGATTCCGAGGAGCTTACCGTGACGGCAAGCGCGACGGATGATCCTGCGGAGAACGTATCCGCGTCCCTCGTTGGAGGGGATAACGGTGTCGGAGATCATAAACATTGCGCTACGGACGTGGTCGGTGATAACACGGATGGAGATGTCATCCTTTTTGTCGTCGCCGTACTTCTTGCCGGAGATAGCGCAGACCTTGCCAATAACCTTCTGAATGGTGTCGACCTCGAACATATTGTCAACGCCCTGCATTACGCAAGCAAGACGCTCAAGACCCATACCGGTGTCGATGTTCTTCTGTGCGAGCTCGGTGTAGTTGCCGTTGCCGTCGTTGTTGAACTGGGAGAATACGTTGTTCCAGATCTCCATATAGCGGTCGCATTCGCAGCCGGGCTTGCAGTCGGGCGAGCCACAGCCGTACTTTTCGCCGCGGTCGAAGTAGATCTCGGAGCAAGGACCGCAGGGACCCGAGCCGTGCTCCCAGAAGTTGTCAGCCTTGCCGAGGCGAACGATGTACTCCTCGGGAACGCCGATCTTGTCGCGCCAGATGTGGAATGCTTCGTCGTCTTCCTCGTAGATGGAAGGCCAAAGCAGATCCGAGGGGATCTCGAGAGTTACGGTGAGGAACTCCCAAGCCCATTCGATAGCCTGCTCCTTGAAGTAGTCGCCAAAGGAGAAGTTACCGAGCATCTCAAAGAATGTGCCGTGACGTGCGGTGTGACCGACGCGCTCAAGGTCGGGGGTACGAATGCACTTCTGGCAGGTAGTTACACGATTGCGGGGAGGCTCTTCTTCGCCGGTGAAGAACTTCTTCATAGGTGCCATACCCGAGTTGATAAGAAGGAGAGATTTGTCGTTATGAGGGATAAGGGGGTAGGACGGCAGACGGAGGTGACCCTTGGATTCAAAGAAAGCAAGGTACTTCTCGCGAATGTCGTTAAGGGATGTCCATTGCATGACTGTATATATCCTTTCGAAAAATAAATTACTACATAGATATTTTATTATATCATAATAAGAAGTAAAAGTCAATAAAAAGGTATAAAAAATAAGAAAAAACGCACCCAAACGGTGCGTTTTTATCATTTTTTGTTATCTTCTGCGCTTGATCTTCTCAATTATCTCGTCGGTGTCACAGCTTGTCGTATCCGCGGGGATTCGGATGCGCGCGCCGTCCTCGGGGCTGATGATGAGATATTGAACAGTCTTTTTGCCCTCGGGAGCTTCGATTGTGACTTCCTCGAGCGAGGTGGGGGTGCCGATGGGAAGGGAATAGCTTCTTTCCTTGACCTGCGGTGCAGAGTCCGAGGTCGCGCAAAGGTCGATCTCGGTCAGCTTGAGCGTGAAGCTGTCGCGACCGAAATCGAATTCGGAAATGCAGTAAACGCTCGAGCGAAGCTTGCGGTCCTTGCCGAGCTTGACGTAGCCGCGTTCCCAGTCAAAGAGCTTCAAGTAGTGGCTTGATCTCGGCGTCAGCGCATTTTTTTCGATGAATTCGCGGATGTGGGCATCATAGCCGTCATCCTTGACCTTTTTGTTGGTCAGAATTATGTATGCGAGGATGCAGCTTCCGCCGATGTAAAGACCTATTCCCGCATACCACCAATAATATGTCAGCCATCCGACTATGCAAACGATAATTCCGACGACACCTCCCGCGAAAAGCACACTCTCAAGCTTGTCGCGGTTTTTCTGCGTGAAATATCTCGTTGCGGTATTAAGTTTTGTTTTTGCCATATTGTTTCTCCTTACTTTTTCTTAATTATAGCATAAATTGTAGTTGAAATTGAAAAATGGGATAAAACGTGTGCTTTTTGGGATAATCGATCTGCATTAATTATACCAAAATATGAGCGAAAGTCAATAACCGCGTAGTTGAGCTCATATAACGCCGAAGTTGTATTTTCGCCCCTCACTATATAAGTGTCGCAAAATGCGAAAAGGTTTGGTTGAAAAATGAAATTTCGTAATATTTTTTTGCTTTGACGAATAAATTTTAATATCAGACAAGCACGGGAGGGCGGGAAAGATGAGTGACATACCCGAATTTGTAAGATTTGCTCTGCCCGAGCGCGTGAGGAAGGACATTGAGGATGCTGCTTCGAAGCAGAAAAGGGTGGAAGAGATCAGACTTCATTGCAGTCGCCGTGCAACACTTACCTCTGCGGGCAGAAATATCCCGACGTCCGCAGTTCTGACAAGGCAGGAGATCGACCGCACCCTCACGCGGCTTTGCGAGGGCTCGGTTTATGCCTTCCGTGATACGATCGCAGAGGGATATATCGGTTTGCGCGGAGGCGTGCGCGTCGGTGTTTGCGGACGAGCTGCTTTGTCGGGCGGGAAGATATGCGGAGTTTATGATATTGATACATTAGTCATTCGCATTCCGCATCCGTCGCCGCCGCTTGGGAGCGAGATCGCTGAACTGATACGTAAAAATGAATTAACGAGCGGAGTGCTGATATATTCACCGCCCGGAGTTGGCAAAACCACTCTTTTGCGTTCGCTTGCCAAAATACTTGCATCGGGCGACCGGGCTGTTAGGGTGAGTGTGATAGATACCCGCGGCGAGCTTGGGTACTCGCTCGGAGATGCGAATCTTTGTATTGATATGCTTTCGGGCTATCCAAAGCATATCGGAATTTCGATAGCCGCGCGAACGCTTTCACCGCAAGTCATAATCTGCGACGAGATCGGAAGCCGAGCCGAGTCAGATGCAATATGCGAGGCACAGGGCTGCGGCGTGCCGTTGATCGCCACGGCGCACGCTTCGAGTGTCCGCGAACTACTGGGAAGAAGCGGTATGGGAATGCTTCATAAATCGGGGTGCTTTTCGGCTTATATCGGCATCCGAAGGAGCGGGGAGTTTGGACTTTCCTATGACATTTGCAAAAGGGAGGATGCCGATCGTGCTTTCCTATGAATTGGTGCTGAAGGCGGCGGGGGCTGTTTTGCTGTTTGTGTCAACGTGGCTGTGGACGGCAAAAAACAAGCGCGCGGGCAAGGAAAGGCTCCGCCGTTTGCGCGGGCAGATCGCCTTCGTCGGGTTTGTACGCGAAAGGATCGAGCGGTATCTTTTGCCGATCTCGCAGATAATAAGCGAGTGCGATAAAGCGATTACGGATGCGGTCGTTATCGGGTGCGAAGAGGGCGAATATCTGGATATCGAAGGTCTGCGCGCGCTTTTGCGGACGGGATGCTATTATGCTGACGGCGGACGGGAGTTTGATATGTTCCTTTCCGCGCTTGGCTCATCCTACCGCGAGGACGAGCTTGCGGGGTGCGACGCTTGTATCAAGGAGCTTTCCGCGATCTACGAAAAGCTATCGCGGGAGATCCCGAAGGATGAAAAAAGCCGCGCGGTGCTGGCGTTTTGCCTCGCGGCGGCGATAGTTATCATTTTACTTTAGGAGGACGTCATAGTGGATATAACCTTGGTGTTAAAGGTGCTTGGACTGGGAATGCTGATAGCGGTCTCGGGACAGATCCTTTCCAAAACGGGCAGGGACGAGCAGGTCATCTGGCTGACGATAGCGGGTATTGTATCGGTACTACTTATGCTTATCAAGGAGATCGCAGGCTTGCTTACCGCCCTGCGCTCGCTTTTCGGGATCTGATGAGGTTTGATACATATAAGCTTTGCGGCGCGGCGATCCTTTGCGCGGTTGCGGTGTTCCTTTTGCGCCATATAAAAAAGGAGTTTGAGGTGCCGTTGACGATTGCAGGGAGCTTGCTTTTAACGGTTGCCGCATTTGGGATCGGTAAGCCGATCTTTGAATACATTTCCGATCTGATGTCATCATCACCCGTGATCGGCGAGGCGGCGGGCGTGCTGATACGTGTGATCGGTATTGCGGTCATCACAAGGATCTCCGCTGATCTGTGCCGCGAAATGGGGGCGGCAAATATTGCTTCGTCGCTTGAAACTGTTGCGAAATTTGAGATAATTCTTTTGAGCCTCCCGCTTGTTTCAACAGTTCTTGAAAGCGTGAGAGCATTGTTTTCGGAGGCGGGACTTTGAAGAGGATAGCTGTCTTTCTCGCTGCGTTATTGATCTTTATTTTGCCTGTCTCGGCGGAAGAAACTCTGCCCGAGGAATATTTTGATTTTTCATCTTCGCTTCCCGAGGACGTCGCCTCTCAGCTTCCCGAAGGCTTCTTTTCTGGCGATATTTCCGAGCTTTCGGATTCGCTTTTTAACGTGACGTCGCCAAAATACATAATCGGTGTGATCTTTGATACCCTCAGCGGAGGTCTCGGCGGGGCGTTTTCTCTTTTTGCTTTGCTTGTAGCGATGCTTGCGCTTGCCTCGCTTCTGTCTGCTTTTACCGAGGGACTGATTGCCGGTGAGCTGAAAGGTGCAGTGAATTATGCAATATCAATCTGCATTTCGGGCGCTGTCGTAGGCTTGCAGGTCGGCAGGATCGGCGCGGTGAGCGAGTTTTTCAAAAGGCTCATCATTTTGATGAATTCGCTGATACCGATAATGGGTGCGCTTTATCTATCGGGCGGAAATACAATGGGCGCGGCGCTTGCAAGCTCGTCGCTGCTTGTGCAGATAAACCTGATCGAGCTTGCGGTAAGCTCGATAGTGATTCCCGCCGTATCCGCTTGCCTTGCACTCACGCTTGCAGATTCACTCGTTTCGAGCGAGTCGAGATTGTCGGGTATATCGGGCTCAATAAAACGCACGCTTGCCTTCATATTTGGACTCTGTTCGACTCTTCTGATGGCTACGCTTTCGGCACAGAGCATACTTGCCTCGGCAAGCGACAGCGCGGGAGCACGTGCGGTCAAATTCCTTGCGGGAAATATGATCCCCGTGGTCGGCTCGACTGTGGGCGACACTCTGCGCACGTTGGCTGCGTCTGTAAAACTGATGCGAAGCACGGTCGGTGTTGCGGGCATTGTCGCCTTGGCACTGTTGCTGTTGCCGACGATAATCGAGCTCTTTTTGACAAGATTTGTTTTTAACACAGCGGCAGCCGTCGGAGAATTGCTCGGGTGCAAAAGCGCGGTCAGATTATATCGCGAGATCGCCTCGCTTTACGGCTATATTATCGCCGCGGCGGCGCTTTCCTCGCTGCTTTGCGTTTTTGCGCTGACTTTATTCTCTATCGGACAAGTTGCCATCGGGGGCGGATGATGAGTTTGGGAAGCTATTTTTTGGGCATCGTGGCGTTTTCGGTCGTTATCAATCTCATCGGAATGCTCTATCCGAGCGACAAAAGCGGCGTGCGGCAAGCGCTTGACATTTGCCTCTCGCTTTGCTTGCTTTGCGCCGTGATCGCACCGATCGGCGGAATGCTGGCACGGGCGAAAGAAGATATTTCATTCGATGATTTTGAGCTTCCCGAGGTCAACGTCGAGGCGGGAAAAAATATAATAACCTTACTTGCCAACGAAAGCGAGAAGGAGATAGAAGAGAAACTTTTTGACCTTCTTTCTGCGGAATTTGACGAGGAAGATATGGAGATAGACGCTGACGTCGTCGCAAGCGAGGATGGTGTTGTGATAGAATGTGTGAAGGTATATCTTTACGGCGGCGGACTTTTGATAGATCCGCGCGACGTGTCGGCGGCGGTGGCGAAATATACGGATTCGGACTGCCGCGTTATTGAAGGGAGAAGATGATATGCTTAAAGAAAAAACGAAATACAGCACAATATTTGCCCTGATCGGCGCGGTGATAGGAATACTTCTCCTGTTGTGGGGCAGCTTCGGATTTGGGCAAAAGGAAGAAAAGGAGGTATCGAGCGCGGATGAGATAGAGGCGTATTCCGCATATCTCGAAGAGCAGGCAGTGCGGCTTTGCGAGAGCGTCCGGGGCGTTTCGAACGTGACGGTCGCACTGACGCTTGAGGGGTCTTTTGAACAAGTCTATGCCGCTGACCGAAGCACTACGGCGGGCGGGAATACTTATGAATACGTCAAGCTCGGCAACGGCTCGTCAGCACAGCTTTGCGCGGTGAGCGTGATGGCGCCCAAGGTTTCGGGCATCGGGGTGACTTGCCGAGGTGGAAATAACGAATCTGTGCGCGCGGAGCTGACCTCACTTTTATCCGCGGCATTCGGTGTGGGAACAAATAAAATTTATATCACCGAAGCGGAATAATTCGGGCGGCTATGCAATATGATGTATTGCACACAAAAAACATATTCACGGAGGAATGACCATGAACAAGGAAGAATTTGCAGAGAAGATGAAGGATTTCCTGGCGCGGCTGGGCAAGCGCAATCTCATTATCATCACAAGCGTTTTGGCAGTTGCCGTAATTGCGGCGGCAAGCTGGGCAATCTTTCCCGCATCGACCGACGAAGACCTGCCCTCGGGCGCCGGAGAGGGCGAGGACACCCTTGAAGCCGATGCACTCAAGGAGACCGACAGCTATTTCGCGGCATCTCAGCTGAGCAGACAGAGAGCGAGGGATGAGGCGATGGAGGTCCTTCAGGGCGTTATCGAGGACGAAAACTCGGGCGAAGAAGCCAAGGCGACTGCTCTTGCCGACATTGCCAAAATGGCGGAGGATATGGAAGCCGAGGCGAATGTTGAAACACTCGTGATGTCAAAGGGCTTCTCGCAGTGCGTTGCGGTTATCTCCGACAATGGCATCAGCGTTGTCGTTGACGTGCCGGATACCGCACTTACTCCCGCGCAGATCGCGCAGATCAACACCATCGTCTATGAGCAGACGGGCATCACTCCCGATAAGACTGTAATTATCGAAAAGTGAGTGCATTGAAATTTTTCGCGGCTTCGAATACAGAGGCGGGATTCGTTTCATATTTCGCCGAAAACTTTCGACGCCGTGCAGACAGATCTTACATAATCAAAGGCGGCCCCGGAACGGGTAAGTCGCGCCTTATGCGCGAGATGGGCGAGGCTTGGGAAAAGGCGGGCGCGAAAGTTGAATACTACTATTGCTCGTCCGACCCGCTTTCTCTTGACGGTCTTTACGTCGATCAATCGGGCGAAGGCATTGCCGTTATGGATGGCACGGCGCCGCATTCGGAGGATATAGTCAACGCGGGTGTGGTTGACAATATCATTGATCTGGGCAGATTCTGGGATGCAAAGATTCTTCGCTCAAGAAGAAAGGATATTTCAGCCTTCGGCGAAGAAAAGAAGCGAGCCTATGCGGCGGCATATCGCGCGCTTGCGGCTTACGGCTCTATCACGCGGGCGGCGGATGCGCTTGCGGAGAACTGTGCCGACAAGCAGGCGATAGAGGAAGAGGCGGCAAAGATCGCCTTGAATCTGAAAAAAGAACGCATGCTTCCTTCGCCGACCTCTGCGGTCGGAATGCGCGGCTCGGTTGCCTTTGACAGCTTCCGTGAGTCGGCGGGACTTGCGCTCAGCATATCCGATTGCCGCGGATACGGGCTGTCGTATCTGTATTTCGATGCTCTCGTCCGCGCCGTAGGCTCTTGCCGAGTCGCACCTCATCCAATACTGAAGGGCAGATATTCGGGCATCCTTTCGGGGGACGTTGCGGTGGTAGAAGCGGCGATCACCGACAGGGGAGAGAAGGTCATCGACATTTCGGATTTTGTTGACCGATCGCTTTATCTTTCGGTTAAAGACCGCGCGGAGAGGCTCCGTGCGGCGGCAGACACTATGCTCGAGGAAGCAAAGGAGTCGTTCCGCGAGGCGGGTGCGGCGCACATGAAGATCGAGGAGATATTTGCCACGGCGATGAATTTTTCGGAAAAAGAAGCCTATTCCGCCGAACTTTGCGCTAAAATTGCCTCGGGGGACTTGTAAGTTCGGAAAAATTATGATAAAATAATACCGACGTCCAATGAGGACGTCGGTATTATTCTATATGTAAATAGATTAAAGAGCGTTAACGATAGCTTCGGTATCGCGGCAGATAACGAGCTCCTCATCGGTGGGGATAACGTAAACTGCAACCTTGGAGTCGTCGGTAGAGATCTTGACGATGTTGGGCTGACGGAGAGTTACGTCGTTGACTTCCTTGTTGATCTTGATTCCGAAGTATTCCATATCCTCGCAAACGATCTCACGGAGGCGGGGGTTGTTCTCGCCGAGACCTGCGGTGAATACAACGGCGTCAAGGCCGTTCATAATAGCGGTGTAGGAGCCGATGAACTTCTTGATCTGGTGCTTGAGCATATCAACAGCGAGCTTCGAGGTCTCGTAGTTGGGGTCGGAAGGACCGTTTGCGATAGCCTGCTCAAGGTCACGGGAGTCAGAAGAGAAGCCCTTGGTAAGACCGATATAGCCACACTGCTTGTTCATGTAGGAAGCAACCTCGTCAGCGGTCATGTTTTCCTTCTGCATGATGTAGGGAACGATAGCGGGGTCGATGTCGCCGCAACGTGTGCCCATAAGCACGCCTGCAAGGGGAGTGAAGCCCATCGAGGTGTCCATAACCTTGCCGTCCTTGACAGCGGAGATCGAAGAACCGTTACCGATGTGGCAGGTTACGATCTTGGTGCCCTCAGCCTTGCCGCCGAGAAGCTTGATCATCTCGCCTGCAACATAGCGGTGAGAGGTTCCGTGTGCGCCGTAGCGACGGATGCCGTACTTTTCGTACATGTCGTATGCAAGACCGTACATATAAGCCTCGGGAGCCATTGTCTGATGGAATGCGGTGTCAAATACGAGGACCTGGGGAACATTCTCCATAACTGCGAGACAACCCTGGATACCCTGAATGTGTGCGCCGGTGTGAAGAGGTGCGTAGTCATAGCAGAGCTTGAGCTTCTCGAGAACCTCATCGGTGAGGAGCATGGACTCGGAGAAGTAGTAACCGCCGTGGACGATTCTGTGACCAACTGCCTCGATCTCGGACATATCAGCGATAACGCCGATCTCCTTGTCGGTGAGAGCGTCGATTACGATACGAACAGCGTCGGTGTGGGTTGCGATGGGAAGGTCCTTTTTGGTGCGAGTGTCTTTAACGAGATTTTTGTGGTCGAGAACGCCAACGTCCTGACCGATACGTTCGCAGATACCCTTAGCCTTGACAGAGTAATCAGCGGTGTCAAAAAGCTGATACTTGAGCGAGCTGGAGCCTGCATTTACAACGAGCAATTTCATTTGGAATTTTCCTCCGTAAAAATAGAAATATAATACTAACTTATATATTATACTACAAATTTTACATTATTTCAAGTCCAAACGGCAAATTTAGTATAAAATAAGGGAGATTTACCCATAAAAATGAAAAATGTCGGAATAATTTGCGAATACAATCCGCTTCACGGCGGGCATAAATATATGTTTTCGCGCCTGCGCGAGATGGGGGCGGAGAAGTTCATCTGCCTTATGAGCGGCAATGCGGTGCAGAGAGGTGACTTTGCGATAATGCCGAAGAACTTGCGTGCTGTGTCAGCAAGCTCCGAGGGCGCTGATATCGTTTTTGAACTGCCTTTCCCGTATTCTATGGGAAGTGCGGAGTTCTTTGCCTCGGCGGGTGTGGATATTCTTGCGCGGCTCGGAGTTGATACGATCGCATTTGGATCGGAATCGGGCGACATTGAACTTCTTCGTGAGCTCGCGCTCAAGGCAGAGGAATATAAACCGTCCGAGGATAAGAGTATAGGAACGGCTGCGGATTACTTTGCATCGCTTGGCAACTTGAAATCAAACGATATCCTCGGCATCGAGTATCTGAAGGCGGGTAAAAAGTTTGCGCCCGAAATGAATTTCGTCACGGTCAAGCGAGAGGGCGCGGGGTATCACGAGGATGCGGAAAACGGAGCTTATCCCTCCGCGACCGAGATCAGACGTGCGATCCTTGCGGGAAATATTGAAGATTACAGCGAAGCTCAACTGCCCGAGGGGGCGAAATGTGCGATCCGCGAAGCCGTCGAAGAGGGGCAGATCGCGCTGATGAAAAAGGTTGAGAGTGCAATATTATATTTCTGGCGCACCGCGGATGCTAAAAACGTTTCTGTCTGTGCGGAATGCGGAGGCGGTGTTGCAGAAAGACTTTCTGCGGCGGCAAAAAGTGCGGGAAGTCTTGAGGAAATGTTCGAACTGGCGGCAACTAAAAGATACACCGATGCCCGTTTCCGCCGTGCCGTGATCTTCGGCATGATGGGAGTCACTCTTGCCGATCTGAAAAGGCGCGTGCCTTACGTCAATTTCCTTTGCGCACATACTATTCCCGCATTAAAGTTTCTTTCCGAGGTTCGCGATATAAATGTCATATCAAAACCGTCAAGAATACCCGAGGATGAGGACAGTCAAAGACAAGCAGAGCTTTGTCTGAAATTTGATGCGCTCTATACCTTGGCAATGAATTATGCGAGCGACGTGGGATTTTTCTATCGCCAACGTCCGCATATCATCAAAAATGATAATAATTTTTGAGCAAAATTAAAGAAAATTCAAAATAAGATTGACTTTAGTGGCAAAATGTGATACAATATAATATATTATGCCGCTTTGTCGGCAAATACTCAATTTGGAGGTAACAGATGGCAAACGAAGAAAAATTTGCCCCCGTCGAGGGTAAGTATCTTAACTATATGGAACAGCCCCTCGTCCGCGAAGGTCACACGATCTGCTACGGTGACAAGAGCGAGAAGTGCTTCCTGATCCTTGAGATAATGTCTTATAAGAAAGAGCGCGGCCACGACCTTCCCGATAAGATCCTGATCCAGGTGGTTGATTCAAAGGACCCCGGCAAGATCATTAAGCAGGGCGAAAAGGACGGCCTTCATAATGCCCTTACAATGGGTATGATCTGGCTCGAAAGAGCGAACAGAGCGTAAAATGAAAGAGCACAAAAAAGAAGTCCGCATCCTGCGGCTCTTGGCACTTTTGCTCTGCGCGGCACTCGTCTTCCCGATGCTCGGCTGTGACTACGTTTTCAGTCTTCTGCCCGATGAAAGCTCACCCGAAACAACGGGCGCGGATATCGGCGGCGATGAGAGCACCGATGAGCCGATAGCGGAAACCACTACTCCCGTTGAAACACTTGATCCGAACGACACGGTTGACACGTCTCCCGAGGATACCACAACTCCTCCCGAAACGAACGAACAGGGTGAGATCATCACCTATATCGACCCTCTGACAGGACTCCGTGTGACCGAAGATTACTCGCAGGTGCGTCCAATTTCGCTTATTTACGATAATATAAGCGTAGCCGCACCGCAAAGCGGGATCTCGAAGATGGATATTCTGATCGAGATGCCGGTCGAGGCAGGAATTTCGCGCCTTATCGGAATCACGAACGACTATCTCGGCAAAGACGGCACGGGAACGCTTGATATATTCGGCCCCATCCGTTCGACAAGACACTATATGGTCAGCTTCTCGCAGGCGTTTGGCACCTTGATGGTCGGCGCGGGCGGAAGTCCTCAAGGGTACGATAAGATCGCACAGCTCAGGCTCAATTACATTGACGGCGTAAACGACCGTTATGCTCTTCAGGGCTTTTACAGGGACGTTGAAAGAAATAAGAATGACGGTTATGAGCATTCCCTGATGATAACAGGAAAGGGAATCGCCAAGCTTGCGGGGTTCAATTCCTATTCGCTTACGGGCAACAGCGGGAACGCCTTCAATTTTATCGACGAGAACAAGTCGATGTATCTTTCCGGCGGTGCGGCCACGCATGTCATCTTGAAATACTCGCTTTATCAGCAGGTACAGCTTGTATACAGCGCGTCATCGGGCACATATTACCGTTATCAGCACGGCGACGTTCCGCATCTTGATGCCGAGAACGGCGAGCAGCTTAATTTCAGAAACGTACTTATCCTTTTTGCGGATACAAGAAATATCGAGGGCGACACCGAGGGCAGACTTGATGTGACTGTCACGGGCAGCGGCGACGGTTACTATGTTTCGGACGGCAGATACGTTCCGATCCGTTGGAGCCGCGCAAGCGACACCTCCGAGCTTGTTATTTCGGGTATGGGCGGCGAAAGGCTCACCATCAACCGCGGAAAGACCTTTATCTCTGTTGTAAATTCCTCGCTCAAGGGCACACCTTCGATCGAGCTGAATTTCAAGGTCACAGGCTGACACTTATAATCAATTATTTCCCGAAGCGCAAAGCGCTTCGGGACCGCAATGGGATGTCGCCAAGCGGTAAGGCACGGGACTTTGACTCCCGCATTCGTCGGTCCGAATCCGGCCATCCCAGCCAACACAAAAGCCACGCGAAAGCGTGGCTTTTGTGTTGGCTGGGATGACCGTCCCGGGACCGACGGCAAGCCGACGCAGTGCATCCGCCGAACTGAATTATTTGATGAACAAAATAAAACGCATTGTCAAAATTATGAGAACGGCTTGCATTCGCCGCTTGCGGCGAATATTCGGTCACGAATCCGAATGCCCTCGCGTGATTCACGCGAGGGCATCTTCAAAATTATTAGTCTGTTTACGGTGGGGAGTTCATTAAGAATCCCGATACATATATAAAAACTGATATTTCGAGAGATTTCTCCGCTTTTTTCGACTCTGAAGTTTTTCGAAATTTTGTAGATGCATTTCGGGCATTTCGGGTCTGTAGATAGATTCGAACCGGCGAAAGCATTGGTAAACTAACAGTTGACAAAGTATATCTACTATCTCTTTACATCTCGTCAAATATATGCTATAATATAATCAGTTCCGGAGCAATTATTATTTTGGAGGGATTTTGATATGCCAGATTTAAAAATCGGCGAGAAAATCAAAGCGAAAAGAAGAGAGCGCGATTTAACGCAAGAAGAACTTGCCAACATACTCGGCATAAGCAAAGCTGCCGTCAGCAAGTGGGAAAATGAAGAAAGCTATCCTGATATAACTTTGCTTCCGCAAATAGCTCAATTATTTTATATAACAATGGACGAACTTTTTAACTATACACTTGAGCATAAACCGTTAGTTATTGTGAACGAATACCATTTTGGGTTAGCACTTGAAGATTTTGATAAATGTATTTTGAATCATGGTATCGCAAAAGAATGCGAAGTTTGTCAGAAACGTGAATATCTCGGCGGAGATGTTATTGAAGGTGAATGGGAAGTACGTATCCATTTCGTATCAACTGAGGAAAACATACCGTATTTGTTACAAAAATACATTCGTCCCGGAGTACTTATCGACGGTTACAGCATAAGGATTGCCGATGGCAAGGCTATTATCGACGATAAACCAAATAAACATTATGTATGCAGCGAAAAGGTTTGGGAGTACAACACAAAAGATAAAAAATATCTGCGTGAAATGCTCAAGGAGCAGGTAGCCATGGGTTTGATTGGCGAAGAAGATGCATTTTGAATAATTACATAGGACTCGTTGCAAGCATAGCGATAAAAGTCCGCAAGCAATCGGGTGCTTTTAACCCCCTACGTCTACTTGGCAAAAAGCAAAAAATATCGGTTCACTATTTACTTTCATTTTAAACTGTGGTATAATGACCGCATAAGAGATCCGAACAAGATAAGTCGGGCATTAACCAGAAATCGTCCCACAAGAGGACGAGAAGGAGAATATTATGATAATCAAAGCAAATGAATGCAAGGCAGATGCAAGAAAGAATATGAAGGGCGGAGACGGAACGGTTTACGTAACCGAATTCGTTTCGGCAAATGAGCTTAACGGAAAGGGAAGACTTTTCGGAAATATTCATCTTGATCCGGGAGCGTCGATAGGATATCACGTTCATGAGGGAGAGAGTGAGCTTTTCTACGTTATCAGAGGAGAGGCTCTATATAACGATAACGGTACCGAGTATCCTCTTTGTGCGGGGGATACAGCGGTGGTTACCGCAGGAAACGGTCATTGTATCGCAAACAGAGGAACTGAGCCTGTTGACCTTATTGCTCTCATCGTTTATGCGTAAGCTGAAATGTCTGATTGGTGTGAAATATGGTAATTACGCGCGAATATAAATTTGGCGGAAAATATGACGTTGTAGTTTGCGGAGGGGGGCCTGCGGGAGTTGCGGCGGCTGTTTCGTGCGCCAAGAGAGGTAAGCGGACTCTGTTACTTGAAGCGGGAGGATGTCTTGGCGGCTTCTGGACGCGAGGATTGCTCACTTGGCTTATCGATACCTTTGACAAGGGAGATTTCTGGGATGAGGTGATGGAACGTTTGGAGAAAAATGCCGACGGAAAAAAGCTTCCCTCTATTTCAAGATTCACCGCCGATACAGAAAAAACAAAGCTTGAGTTTGAAAGAATGTGCAAAGAGTCGGGAGCCGATATTTTATATCATACGTTCGTTTCCGATGCGATCACGGACCACAGAATGCTTAAGGCAGTGCTTACCGAATCAAAAAGCGGACACGTTTATTATGAAGCGAGCATTTTTATTGATTCCACGGGAGACGGTGATCTTGGATACCTTTGCGGAGCTGCCTACGAAATAGGTAATGAAGACGGTAAAACTCAGCCGATGTCGCTTGTTGCTCATGTTGACGGAGTCAAGATCGACAAAACGAATTATGACAGCAGATACGTAAGAAATAAAGAGGCAAAAGGCAACATTCTCAACGATATTAACGGCAGCGGTATTTCTCCGTCATATAAATCGCCGTTGCTTGCGGTACTGTCGGAGAAATACAATACGCTTGGATTTATGGTAAACCACGAATACGGAAGCGGACTTGACACAAAAGACATCACCGAGAGCACGTTGAGCGCCAGAGAAGAGATCCATAAAGTTGCAGAAGGCTTGAAGAATTATGGCGGCATATGGAAGGATCTGCGTGTTACCGCGACTGCCGATATGATCGGAGTCAGAGAGGGACGCAGAATAAAGGGACTTTACAGAGTCTCTATAGATGATGTTGTAGCCGGAAAACAATTTGAAGACGGTATCTGTACCGTTACCTTTAATACCGATATCCATTCGCTTCGCGCCGATAATAACAGTGGATTTGAAGAAAAATATGACAAAAAGCATCCTCCGTATCAGATCCCGTTGCGCGCGTTGATCAGTGCTGATATCGACAATTTGTTGATGGCGGGTCGTTGTATCAGCGGAGACTTTGTGGCTCATTCAAGCTACAGAGTGGCAGGACCGGCATTCAGGACCGGAGAGGTTGCAGGCGCGTATGCCGCGTACTGCGTTGAGAATAACGTACTGCCCAACACACTTGCGGACCTATCAAGCTTTTTATAAGCTGTAAGTCGGACGAACATAAAACACAATTATAAACGGCATACCACGGTGTATGCCGTTTATAATTAAATGCTTTGGCGACGAATGAAGTCGCACAAAAAGAAAACACTTAGCAATTCGGAGGTTAAAATGAAAATATTAAATTACGGTTCGTGCAACATAGATTACGTATTTGTGTGGTAGATTTGAACTTAACGAAGGCAACGAAAACATTGAGTGGCGCTTACATGAAAACATCAAAATTGAACTTGGGGTAGATCCCCGAGATTGTTACTTCGGTGTCAGTAGATTGTTGTTTGGAAAAGTTGAAAGTGGTATCACACATTGGCATCCCACTATTTTTGAAATCTATGATGATGTTTGCAATATTGGAAAACGAGGAAACGTTATGGTACTCCGTTCCACTGCAAGCAGCGGTACATTGATGTATTCGGGAAGCAAAGAGGATTGTCCCTATACCCCAGACAAGAAATATTTATTCGGGAAATACTACTATTTAGAGGCGATATAATTACATAGGCTTCGTTGCAAGCATGGCGTTAAAAGTCCG
>JAFQGP010000038.1 GCA_017415485.1 Clostridia bacterium | reverse complement strand
TTCTTTTTGACTTCCCGGGCGGAGGATGTTTCAGTCTCTGCCGCACAAAGAAGCGCTTCATTGAATGACCGTTCCACGGAATCAGCGGATATAGATAGCTTCGGCTGCCGTCGACCGTCCTGTTTGATACGATTAGCAAAAGGATGATGCCAAGGCCGCAAACGAAGCCCCATACGTTGAAAGCCGCGGTAAGCGTCAATAACAGTATACGCATAAACTTCAGCGCGTATCCCAATTCGAAGCTCGGTTGAGCGAAATTTCCTATGGCAATGAATGCCATATACAGTATCACTTCGGAAATGAACCACCCCGCGTTGACCGCCATTTCGCCAAGGATCAGTCCCATAACGACCGACAGCGAATTTCCAAGCGAATTCGGTGTGTTCAGCGATGCGATCTTCAGTCCGTCGATGATGAATTCCACAAGCAGAAGCTGTACGAACAGCGGGATGGAACCCTCGTCCTTGAGTATCACGAACTCCATCCATTGCGGGGCGAACTGCGGATTTTTCATCAAAAGATACCACAGCGGAAGAAAAACGAGAGTCAGTACCGAAATCGCAAGCCTTACGCTTCGCAGATAGGTCGCCGTGACAGGAGGAAGATAGAAATCGTTTGCCTCCTGCAAAAAGTCGAAAATCGAGGTCGGCAGGATTATCACCGACGGGGTGTTGTCGCAGACTATGACTATGCTTCCTTCAAGGAGCATGGCGGCGGCGCAGTCGGGCCGTTCGGTATATCTCACCTTCGGAAAGGGATTGTACCACCTTGAATTTACGAGGTATTCGGCGATGGTCTGCTCGCCGAACGAAAGGGTGTTGGCGGGGAATTCGGCAAGCTTTTTGCGGATGGTAGTAAGAAACTTTTCATCCGCTTTGCCCTTGATATACGCAACGGCTATATCGGTGTTGGTCATTTTACCGAGTCCCAGACGCTCGATCGTCAGCATGGGATCGCGTACCCTGCGTCGTATAAGCGCGGTATTCGGGATAAGCCGCTCCTCAAAACCGTCGCGCGGACCCCGAAGTACCCGTTCGTTTTCTGGCTCCTGCATTGACCGCGCCGGATAGTTTCTCGCGTTGATGAGAAGCAGAAAATCAACCTCCTCTACCGCAAGAGCGGTCATACCCGACAGAACCTTTATCGCCGCGTCATACGGATCGGTTGATTTTGATACCTCTACGTTCGGAAGAGTATATAAAAGCTCGGACGGCTGCTTTGCTTGATGTATGAATTCAATGACCCTTTCCATTATATCCGAATTGATAAGTCCGTCAATACACCAAAAAACGCATCTGCCGTGCTTAGGTAAATACTCGCGGCGGATGATGTCAAAGCTCTCGTCCGGCCGCAAAACGGAGTCGAGCTCGCTTACGTAGCCTTCAAAATTCAAAAATTCACCGCCTTTCTGAGGATATTATTCGTCACGGCGTTTTTTTTATGTGAAAATTGTGCGTTAAAATTCAAAAAATATCGTTGTACCCATTGAAAATTTCTTAAATGGATGATACAATAATATAAATTGTTTATAAAATATACCGCACAGGCGGATATCGGAGGACATATGGAAAACAAGAAGTTAACAATGGCGGTTGCCGGCGCCGGAATGCGCGGTGCGGGTTACGCCGAATGTGCAAGCCTTATTCCCGACAAGATCGAGGTTGTGGCAGTAGCCGACACCGATCCCGAAAAGGTAAAGAGATTTGCCGAAAAGCACAATATCAAGCCCGAAAACTGCTTCAACAGCGTTGAGGATATGCTCAAGGCAGATAAGCTTGCCGACGTTATGGCGCTCTGCACCATGGATAAGCAGCATTACGCTCAGGCTATTCCCGCGCTTGAAAAGGGATATCACCTGCTTCTCGAAAAGCCCGCTTCTCCCGATCCGTTCGAGTGCAAGGAGATCGCACGCGTTGCCAAGGAAAACGACAGACAGGTAGTAGTATGCCACGTTCTTCGTTACACCCCCTTCTACCGCGAGCTCAAGAATATCATTGACTCCGGCAAGATCGGCGAGGTTATGTGCGTTCAGGCAAACGAGGCTGTCGGATACTGGCATCAGGCTCACAGCTTCGTTCGCGGCAACTGGCGCAACAGCGTTGAATCCAGCCCTATGATCCTGCAGAAGTGCTGTCACGATATGGACATCCTTATCTGGCTTATCGGCAAGCACGTCAAGAGTGTAAGCTCGTTCGGCGACCGCAGTCACTTCAGAAGCGAATGCGCTCCCGAGGGCGCTCCCGAGCGTTGCTCCGAGGCTTGTCCCAACTATCATACCTGCCCGTTCAGCGTAGAGCACGTATATCTCAACAGAACCGATAACTGGCCTTCTCAGGTCGTTATGGGCGACCCTACCGGAACCAATCAGTACACCAGAGAAGAGGTTGCCAAGGCTCTTGAGACCAGTCCCTACGGCAGATGCGTATATCACTGCGACAACGACGTCGTTGACCATCAGGTAGTAAATCTTCTTATGGAAGGCGGCACCAACGTTACCTTCAATATGTCGGCGTTCACCTATCACATGACCAGAAACATCTACGTTATGGGAACCAAGGGCGATATCGTCGGCAATATGCGCGACAACACCATTACCACCAGAATCTTCCGCGGCGATGAAGAAACCGTTATCCCTCACGGAGAGGATAAGTTCGGCCACGGCGGCGGAGATATGGGTATCATCCGCGACCTCGTCGCTCTGCTCGATCCCAACGACGATTCCGAAAAGACCTCGCTCACCTCTATCGATACCTCTGTTGAGAGCCACATCGTAGCTCTCGCGGCAGAAAAGTCCCGTCTTGCAGGCGGCGAGCTCGTCAAGATCGACGACTACGTAGCTTCGCTTTAATTAATAACACTAACAGCGGCACCCTCCCAAAGGAGGGTGCCGTTTTTTTGTTATAAAACGAATTATCGGAAAGGCCGACGGTAATGAAAATAACGTTCTGTCCGTAAAATGAATCACGACACATCAATCCCGGTAGGGGAGGGGCTTGCTCCTCCCGCCTACGAGCGATTTGATCACATAAAAAATCATCGATCAAACCGGTAGGGGTCGGCGCCTCGACGACCCGTTTACAAACGATCAGATCAAACCCTGCATAAACGGCGGGAGCAAGCCCCCGCCCTACACAGCAACAAACGACATCCTCTCGTTTAAAACATCGCGATAATCATTAGTGCTTTTCTAACGCTTACAAAAAGCAAACTCCGCACGAGGCGGGGTGTAAAATTATTCTGCGAGCAACAGTTCTACTTCTTTTCGTTGTTCGTTTGTGTACTCATAAACGGTAGCTTTAAACCACCTATCTTCAATGAAATCTTCTTCAAAAGCATCCATTACTTTTAGTGCAATTCTAAATTGAGAATTGGCTTTTTCGGTCTCACCGTTTTCTCTCAAACGCTTACCCACAACAATCAGCATATCGATCAAGTCTTCTGCGGAAATGTTTTTCTGCTTCTGCGCAGCCTCGTAGCTATCTTCTCCATCTAAAAGGGATGCCATCAGTTCCAGCTTTGTAAAATATATCTCGGGAATGATTTCAAGCGTAGGCTTTACCAAATCATTCTGGCCGTTTTCCTTATAACACGATGCAAGGATTCGGCAGGCATCATATTTCACAGAATCATCCTTGGTGGATTCAATGAGTGTCTTGCAAAGAGCGATAACTTCATCTGCTCTCATCTTATAATCCAACGTGTAAAGCAGATTATTCAGTATAATATCGTTTCCGGGAAATCTTTGCAATCCATCACGTAATATCTTTTCCGATCTTGCTGTGTCGGCAAAACGGTATTTGTAAGCCTCGTCGCAAATGGACTTAACCTGTTTTTCCATCTCAAAAAAATTAAAATCAAATAGCTCGTCGGTGGAAACGCCAAAGAAGGATGCAATAGCAGGGATCATAAGCACGTCAGGCATTGTATTTCCGTTTTCCCATTTCGAAACGGCTTGAAAGGACACTCCAAGATAGTTGGCAAAAACCTCTTGAGATATATTTTTCTGCTTTCTTAAAGACTTTATTTTTTCTCCAAGTCTAATCATAGTTGTTCCTCCAATTTGTTTTGGATCAGCGCTGATCCTGTTATTATTATAACACGCTCCTCTGTAAAAACAATAACTCGTTTGGAGAGAATTTTTCTAATATGAGTTGAAAATCAATTCTACTTTTCCCGATGTTTACGTCTGTGGAAAGCATAGTGCGCAGAGGTCCACAGCGCAAAATCGGGCATAAGCCCGAACCCACTTTAGCAGAGGTACAGCGCATATAAGGCTCCCTCCGGGAGGGAGCTGTCGAGCGAATGCGAGACTGAGGGAGCTTGCGATACAAGAGATCACATCTCGTTCAAATGAATCACGATACACCAATTTCGGTAGGGGAGGGGCTTGCACCTCCCGTTACAATGAAGTTTTATCACACTCCACGTAGGCGGGAGGAGCAAGCCCCTCCCCTACCACATGATGAACTAACAATCTGATCAAACAAACGTCGGGAGACAAGCCCCCGCCCTACACCGGAACAAACGACATCTTCTCGTATAAGATAAAGTGATAATCATTAGTGCTGGGTCAAACCTTTTTTACGCTCACAAAGGCAAACCCCGCACGAGGCGGGGTAAGAGATTTAATTCAATTTATCTAAAATTGCTTTGAATTCATCCGTGTTACGTATTGCATCAAATTCCTTTTCAGCCAGCCAATAATCGCGAAGGATCTCTCGTAGCGGACGGGAATCGGCGGTATCAAAATCTGTTCTTTTGTAAATTCGTTCACCTAATAAAAATGAGTTTGTCTTTGTTTCTTCAGGGCGGTTGTCAAACTCAATGGCTGCTTGTGCAGAAATTTTAA
>JAFQGP010000037.1 GCA_017415485.1 Clostridia bacterium | reverse complement strand
CAAGGCTGTGCCCATCCTCAACCGTCAGCAAAAATTCCTCACCAACGGTTTGATAATTCTTTCCCCGCTTCCAAGCATTGTTGTCGCGCGAACGGTTCAGCGCGTGGTTTCTCATCGATCTGCCTATGTAAGAGCGGAAATTGGACGGCTTTTCGGGCGGTATCGAGTTCCAGAGCGAAAGCAGAAGGTCGTTGAAGCACTCCTCGCGGTCTTCATTGGATGCCAGGATCTGCGCACCGACGTACATACAAAGATCCTTGTACTTATCCTGCGTTTCTCCCAGCGCCCGCTCATCGCGCGCCCAAAATAATTCGACTATCTTTTCATCAGTCATTGTCTTTCTCCTTTCCGAAATAGTCCTTTCACTTACATAGACACCGTTTGTGAAAAAAGGTTACAAACTTTTTTGCGTTTTTTCTATAATAACAAATTTTCTTTCCAATGTCAATGAAAAATAAAAAAATTCCCGTTAGGTATTGATTTTTTTTATGATATGTGATATAATATCACAGTACGCCGGTGTGGCGGAATCGGCAGACGCGACGGACTCAAAACCCGTTGGTAGCGATATCGTGCGGGTTCAAGTCCCGCCACCGGCACCAAAGAAAGCGCATAGCCACTTGTGGCTATGCGCTTTCTTTAGTACCAGTCGCTCACTTGAACCCGCTTCGTGTTGCCCTGCAACACGAATGGTTGCGCTTGTTGTGATAATAGTTTACCACCGCATAAAACGCGCAACTGCGGGTTCGTAAGTCCCCTCGCGCATTTGGTTAATATGCAATCTCAACAATCATTGATTTTCAATTGACCTTTGATTTAACATTATATAGTATAATTATTTCGTAAAAATATATCCAAGGAGAAAATTCATGTTCCGAATTCTCATAGCAGAAGATGATCGCGAGCTTCGGCAGCTTTTTTCACACGTTCTGGCGAAGCACGGTTACAGCGTAGTTGGCGTTTCTAATGGGCGCGAGGCGCTCACGGAGATCGAGGCGGGCTACTTTGATCTTATAATTTCCGATATAATGATGCCCGAAATGGACGGTTACGAGCTCGTTCGAACTCTGCGCGATGCCGAAAATCACACTCCCGTTCTTATGATCACAGCCAAGGATGCCTTCGACGCGATGCAGCTCGGATTTATTTCGGGCACAGACGATTATATGGTCAAGCCGATAAATGTCAACGAAATGATCCTCCGCGTCGGTGCGCTCCTCCGCCGCGCACAGCTTATCAGCGAAAGAAGGCTCACTATCGGCGAAACCGTAATGGAATGCGATTCGCTGACCGTAACTTCGGGCGGCGAAAAAATGATCCTTCCGCAGAAGGAATTTATGCTGCTCTTCAAAATGGCTTCCTATCCCGGCAAGATATTCACCCGCCAACAGCTCATGGACGATATCTGGGGCTACGATTCCGAAACCGATACCCACACGGTCGACGTACATATCGGCCGCCTCCGCGACCGTTTCCGTGACTCTGCGGACTTCAAGATCGTCACTATGCGCGGCGTTGGCTATAAGGTGGTGAAGCTGTGAAAAAGCTTCAAAAGTTTTTCCGCAAACTCTTCAACCTTAATTTCTATTTTACTCTTTTCACCATCGGCGAGGTCGTCGTTTCCCTCGGTATCGCCCGATTGCTTTCGGGCTGGGTAGGTATCGACCTCAACGACTCTCCCTTTACCTATTTCTTTATCTGTTCCGTGTGCGTCGCTGCAGGTCTTGCCGTGCTGATAAATTCATTTTTTTTGAAACCGATCGACAAACTCTCCGAATCCATGAAAAAGGTCTCGGGCGGTGATTTTTCTATCCGACTCAAAGAAAACAGCAAGATCAAAGAGATCGGCGAACTCAACCGAAGCTTCAACTCGATGACTGCAGACCTCGGCGCGACCGAAGTTCTGCAATCTGATTTCGTTTCAAACGTTTCGCACGAGATAAAGACTCCGCTTAATGCGATCGAAGGCTACGCAACGCTTTTGCAGGACTCCGACTCGAGCGATGAGGAAAGAAAGCGTTACACCGAAAAGATACTTTTCAACACCCGCCGCCTTTCCGAACTTGTCGGAAACGTGCTTATTATCTCGAAACTGGAAAGCGGGGCCGTTGACGTCAACAAAGAAGAGTTCCGCCTCGACGAACAAATAAGGCAGTCGATAATGCTGCTTGAACCCAAATGGGTAGAGAAGGACATCGAATTTGACATTGAGCTTGACGAGATCGTATATCACGGCGACAAGACGCTACTTTTGCACGTATGGAACAATATTATCGGTAACGCGATCAAATTCAGCCCGTTTGCGGGTATGGTCACAATAAGACTTGTAAGTTCTGCCGATGAGATCACTTTCTATGTTGACGACTGCGGTGCGGGAATTGAAGAATCTGCAAAAAAGCACATTTTTGATAAATTCTATCAAGCGGACAGCTCGCATAAGCAAGAGGGCAACGGCCTCGGCCTTGCGCTTGTAAAGCGTATAGTTGATATGTTTGAAGGCACGATAACAGCGGAAAATCTGCCAGAGTGTGGTTGCAGATTCAAAGTCGTGCTTAAAAATCAAAAAAATAATCAAAAAATATAAAAAATATTCGAAAAAGGTATTGCATTTTTCTTCAACTTATGGTATAATATTCGAGTGTGTGACAACACACGGGGAGCGGTCCTCTGCATGCTCGGTATGAACGCTCTTACATCACTTCTATAAAGGAGGAATAGGTAATGGATTACATTGCAGCTATTACCAAGGAGCATCTTAAGTCTGAACTTCCCGTAGTTAATGTCGGTGATACCGTTCGTATTCACAACCGCATTAAAGAGGGAGCACGTGAGAGAATCCAGCTTTTCGAGGGCGTTGTCATCGCAAAGCACGGCGGCGGAATCTCCGAGACCTTCACTGTAAGACGTGTTTCTTACTCTGTTGGTGTTGAGAAGACCTTCCCCATCCATTCTCCCAACGTCGTTAAGGTCGACATCGTTCGTTCCGGTGTGGTCAGACGTGCAAAGCTCTACTATCTGCGTGACAGAGTGGGCAAGGCTTCCAAGGTTAAAGAGAAGATCTAAGCTTACCTGCATCAATAAAAGACACCTCGATTTCGGGGTGCCTTTTATTTTTTCTCTTGATTTCATTCAATATTTGTGCTATAATGAATTATCAAACGAATGAGAGGGAAGAACATTATGAAAAATAAATATGATATCATCGTCGTTGGCGGTGGATTTGCGGGTGCCGCAGCAGCAATCAGCGCGGGCAGACTCGGCAAGAGCGTCCTGCTTATCGAAAAGTATAATTGCATGGGCGGCGCGGCTTGCTATGACCTTGTAAATCCTTTTATGCCTTATGCCACAACAGATCCCGAAAGCGGCGAGAGGATCGATCTTAGCTGCGGTTTGTTTACCGAGATAGTTGACCGCCTCCGTCAGCTCGGCGGCGCTAAAAACGAAAAGAGAAGCCTTCCGTTCAACGAGGAAGTGCTCAAGTACCTTCTCAATACAATGGCTCTGGAAAGCGGAGCCGAGCTCCTCTATCAAACCTACGTTACGGGCGTTCGCAAGGAAGGCGAGAGAATTAAATCGGTGATGATCTCAAACGTTTCGGGAAATTCCGAGATCGAAGCCGATTGCTTTATCGATGCCACGGGCGACGCTAACCTCTCCGTAATGGCAGGATGCCCCTACCGACTCGGCAGAGAAAGCGATAATCTTTGCCAGCCCATGACGCTTTGCTTCCGCCTTGCAGGAGTTAAAGGATACGATGCCGATTTGAAGGCGCGGATCAATGCGCTGTATTCCGAGTATCAGGCATCCGGCAAGATAAAGAACCCACGCGAAAACGTACTTATTTTCAAAACCCTTGTTGGTGACATTCTGCACTTTAATACTACCCGCGTGGTAAAGCTCGATCCCACAAACGCGGAAGACGTCACGAAAGCCGAAATAATCGCCCGCGAGCAGGTCTTTGAAATGTATAATTTCCTCCGCGAGAATTTCGATGAATTCAAGGATTCAACTCTTATTTCGACGGGTATTCAGATCGGTGTCCGCGAAAGCCGTATGATCGACGGCGAGTATACCCTCACCAAAGACGATCTTTTGTCGTGCGCACGTTTTGATGATTCGATTGCGGTTTGCAACTATGATATCGACATTCACAGTCCCGACGGAAGCGGTACGAGCCATTATTACTTCCCGCACGGAGAGTATTACACGATTCCTTACCGCTGCCTGATCCCGAAAAATGCTGAAAACCTCCTTGTCGCAGGCAGATGTGTTTCAGCAGATCACGATGCTCAAGCATCGCTCCGCATAATGCCCACCTGCGCCACACTCGGCGAAGCCGCCGGAATTGCCGCTTCGCTTGCTTTGAACGGCAATATAAGATCTGTCGATACCGACGAACTCAGAAAGATCTTGAAAGAAAAGGGCGCAAAAGTGGATTAAGTGCCAAAATCTGCTTGCCTTCGTAAAATGAATAATCGCCTCCGGGTCTTGCCGATACTATTTTCAGCAAGATTCCGGAGGCAATTATGTATTGCGGTAAAGTAGAAATCAGCGGTATCAATACCGCAAAATTGAAGGTTCTCAGCGATGAGGAAAAAGAAGAATTCCTCAAAAGAACCAAGGCAGGCGACAAATCGGCAAGGGAAGAGCTGATATGCGGAAATCTCCGCCTTGTGCTCAGCATCATCCAGCGCTTCGGCGGCAGAAAAGAATCCGCCGATGACCTTTTCCAAGTCGGCTGTATCGGACTTATAAAAGCAATAGACAATTTCAATATAGACGTTGGCGTAAAGTTCTCGACCTACGCCGTACCAATGATAATCGGTGAGATAAGAAGATATTTGCGCGACAATAACGCCATAAGGATCAGCCGCTCCATGCGAGACCTTGCGTACAGAGCTCTCGGTGCAAGGGAA
This sequence comes from Clostridia bacterium, assembly GCA_017415485.1. Lineage (GTDB taxonomy): Bacteria > Bacillota > Clostridia > Oscillospirales > CAG-272 > CAG-390. The sequence continues at coordinate 20,677 of JAFQGP010000037.1, read as the reverse complement.
GAGCTTTCACGTGAAAAGCAGGTCGATCCAACGCCCGACGAGATCGCGGCAAAGCTCGGCGAAAACCGCGAAAGCGTTGTCAGAGCTATGGAAGCGATAGTCGAGCCGATCTCCCTCTATGAGCCGGTATATACCGAAAACGGTGATTCTCTCTACGTTATTGACCAGCTTGCGGACATCGGCTCGAGCGATGAAGCATGGCTTGAAAAGATCGCGCTCGCCGATGCACTTGAAGCACTCAGCGAGCGTGAAAGAAAGATTATTAATTTGAGATTTTTCAAAAACAAAACGCAAATGGAAATTGCCGACGAGATCGGCATATCTCAAGCACAGGTCTCGCGCCTTGAAAAAGGAGCGCTCGAACGAATGCGAAAGCTTATCACTTAAAATATATCACTTTGTCGGATATTTTTTCTGCAAGCTCCGTGTCGTGCAAAACAGCGATAGTCAACGCGCCTGCCGTCTCTTTTTTTATGACGTCAACACAAGTAAGCGCGGTTTCTTTGTCAAGGTTTGCAAATGGCTCGTCGAAAATATAGATGTCGGCTTTTTTTGCCAGCGCTCTCGCGATCGAAACCCTCGCTTTCATTCCGCCCGAAAGCTCTTCGGGGTAGAGATCGACGTTCCGAATATCAAGTGCCCAAAGCAACTCTTTCGCTCGCGAGAGGGTTGCTTTTTTATCTCCGAGAACAAAATTTACGTTCTGCAAAGCAGTCCTGTCGGGGAGTAGCCGAGGCTCTTGGAAAGACATAGAAATTGAATGTGATCTGTCATCGAATACGATCTGCCCGCTGCTTGGCTTTTCGATCCCCGCAATGATATGTAAAAGTGTGCTCTTTCCACATCCCGAAGGACCGCAAATAGCGACAAAGCCACTCTGCGGAAACGAAATCGATAAGCCCTTAATGACTTCTTTTCCGTCAAAGCTTTTGCAAAGATTATCTATCCGAAGCATTCGTCACCCTCCTTTTCGTGTGGTTAAGGCGGAGATGAACAGCCTTTTCCGTGATCAGACTGATTGCGATTATTACGACCGTCCAAGCAAGCAGATCGGCAGGCTCCATATAGCTTTTTGCATCCGAAAGCATTTTGCCGATCGAATCTGGAATATAAGCAACGACCTCCGCCGCCACTCCTGCTTTTACTGCCAGACCGACGGATGTTGTCAAAGCAGAGAAGAAAAAAGGCTTTATTGCAGGGATGTAGATCCTCTTGATCTTCAGAATCCACGATATACCAAAAACGTCTGACATCTGCAAAAGCTCCTTCGGAGTTTGCGATATGCCCTCGCGAACGTTCTCGAAAAGGACGGGAAAGACCATCATAAAAGTTATTGCTGACGGAATCGTGTGCCTGTCAACAAGGAATATGGCAATCAGGATAAAGGACACGACCGGCGTGGATTTCATCAAAGTTACGGCAGGTGAGAAAAGCGCGTTAATAATTCCCGAACCCGAACATAATGCCGCAAACAGCCACGCAGCGGGAATAGCGATAAGTATTCCGATAAGAATTCTTAAAAGCGAAAGTGCGGTAAATATCCAAAAATTGCTTTCCCCGGCAAGCTCAAATAGTCTTAAAAGAGTTTCTGCCGGCGTCGGAAGTATCAGCGGATTACCGACGATCATCGCCGCAGCCTGCCACAAAGCAAGCCAAAAAAGTGCAACACCGATCGACAGAACGGCTTTTTTGATCACCTTCATTTATCCGAAAATGCCTGCATCAGGCAGGGCACCTCCAACCGAAGAAGGAACCTGCGCGTAAAGTGCCCCCCAGAATTCGTTGAGTGCGTTTTTCATTTCATCGCCGACAAGATAGGTGATGTTGCATCTGGGCAGCGCATTCTTTACAAGATTCTCGTTTGCGGCAATACCCGCAGCAACAACTGCAGCCGCAGCCTTTTCGGGATCGGAATTGAGTGTGTTGACCGATTCCTCGTATGCTTTAAGGAAATTATCAACAGCAACTGGGTGAGCATCGATAAACTCTTTTCTCGCAATGATACAGCCTTGAACGAGCTCTGTACCAGTAAGGGTTTTCCATTCCTTTGAGAAATCAACTGCAACCTTCAAGGATGCGTTCTTTGTCATAGCTGCGGTCACTTTAGGCTCGGGAAGAACACCGAGAGAAGCCTTGCCGCTTGCAAGTGCGGCAGTAAGCTCATCGGGAGTCGCATAGGTGTAGTCAAGGGTAACCTTATCCGTGAGTCCCGAAAGCTCAAGGAGAGTCTTGAGAACGTATTCGGGATTCGATCCGCTTCCGGGAAGATATACCGTCTTGCCCGCAAGATTGGAAAGTGATTTGACGGTTTCTCCGTTCTCGACGAGATAAAGAACGCCAAGCGTATTCACCGCAAGAACCTCAATTCCGCCTTTTGTCTTGTTGTAAAGAGTGGCGGCAAGATTGGTGGGTACTGCTGCTATATCAACACTGCCGCCAATTACAAGGGGCGCAACGAGCGTCGCATCTGCGTAAAAGTCGATTTTAGCATTCATATTGTGATCGTTTCCGCTTTGAATGTCGCTGTAAAGCGGTGCAATGCCGAATCCGGTGGTTCCGTTGAGCACGGCAACACGAATTTCGGTGAAGTCCGCGGGAGCGGTATCTTCGTGCGCCAAGGTCCCTTCGGCTTCGCCGCCTGTGCAAGCGCAAAGCGCAAGTGCAAAAATGATTGCAAGGGTGAGTGATAAAAGTCTTTTCATAATATGTCTTCCTTTCAATAGTTATCAAGTAATTCGGGTGCGAGGATTTTAACAGATTTCCCATCCCGCGATATCGCGCCATCTTCAACAAGAGCATCAAAGGCTCGGTAAAGCGAAGCTCTGCCGATGTCAAGTGCGTGTGCGAGTGCGGTCATAGACATACCGATCTCGATCTCGCCTTTGTTGTTAGCAGAGGAGTTCTTCAAAAACATAACAAGCCGCCGCTCCGCGCTGCCGCCCGTGACAAAATCGATCTTTGAATTCAGAAATGTAACTCTGTCCGAAAGAAATTTGATCAGATTGATTCTGAATCGTCCATCGTTTTCGGCAGCCATAAGCTCTTCAAAAGCTTTTCGCCCAACGAAAAACATCTCGCTCTTGCCGTCACCGCAAGCATAAATACGCGTGTTGGGCGCTTTGTCTGCAAACAATCCCGCGACACCAACGGCATCACCGGGAGAAATGAACCGCAAAAGAGTTTGCCTGCCCTTGTCTGAGGAATAGATCACCCCTCTGCCCGAAAGCAAGATTCCAACTGCACGCTCTTCGGATTCCATAGCTTCACCCGAACGAAAGCAGTGAAGAGTTCCGCTTCCGAGAATAATATCCTCGATCATCCTCGGCTGACAGCCATCGAACAGCTTTTGTGCTAAAATTAACTTCAGATATGTTTGTTTCATATATAATGTCCCATTTGATACAGAATTGTATATATTATATCATTACACATCAAAAAAATCAAGTGGCAAAAGCAATAAATATTCGCTTTTGAAAGACTATTTTTATTGTATTACTATTGACATATTCCGCCTTTTGTTATATAATATAATAGATATAAAATGCGAAAGTGTGGTATATTTCATGACACTTGTTATTCTTGCGGCAGGTATGGGCTCACGCTTCGGCGGAATGAAGCAGATCACCCCCGTTGGCCCATCCGGCGAATTCATTATTGACTATTCCTGCTATGATGCAATCAAAGCGGGATTTGATAAGATCGTTTTTGTGATCAAAAGGGAAAATCTCGATATCTTCCGCGAGACCGTCGGTCATCGCGTTGAACCTCACGTTAAGGTCGAATATGCTTTTCAGGATATGACAGATATCCCCGCGCCTTATTCCGTCCCCGAAGGAAGAGTAAAGCCCTGGGGTACGGGTCACGCGCTCCTCGCGGCAAGAAATTGCGTCAGCGATAATTTTGCGACCATCAACGCCGATGATTTTTACGGCGCTGAAACATACAGGATAATGGCGGACTTCCTCAAGAATACTCCTCCTATGCACTTCGCTATGGCAGGCTACCGTCTTTCGAACACGCTGACCGAAAGCGGAAGCGTTTCGCGCGGAATTTGTAACGCGGACGAAAACGGTATGCTCCTTGACATCACCGAGCGCACCGCTATACGCACAGCGGGCGAGGATGCCGAATATGATGACGGAGAGGGCAACTGGGTCCCTGTTTCGGGTGACAGCATCTCTTCGATGAATTTCTTCGGTTTCACACCCGAAGTGTTCGATTTTGCTGCTGAAAAGTTCAAGGATTTCCTCGGAGAGATGAAGGATCCTATGAAGAGCGAATATTATCTGCCGAGCGTCGCGTCGCTCGCAATGCAGGCGGGACTCGCAACAGTCAAGGTCTGCCCCACACCCTCGCGCTGGTTCGGCGTAACCTATGCCGCTGACAGAGAAGGTCTCGAGGCTAAAATACGCGAAATGATAGATCAAGGCAAATACTCAGCCGACTTATGGAGGTCACTATAATTATAATGAACGAAATTTTCGATAAGGCAAAAAAATTCAATCTCCCCACAGAACCCGTTTCGATGCAGGAATGTAAGATCGGGCATATCAATTCGACATACTTCATTGATTGCGCAGACGGCGAAAAGTTCGTTTTGCAGAATATCAATACCAATATTTTCAAGGATCCTGATATTCTTATGAACAATATCGTCGGTGTAACGGCACATATTCGCGAAAAGCTCAAGGCGGAGGGCAAGGATCCCCTTCGCGGAACACTAAAGTTCTATTGCTCGGAAAGCGGTCTGTATTATTACAAGGATGAACAGGGACGCTGCTGGCGTCTTTACAAGTACGTCGATGACGTTGATTGCTTCCAGATCGCCGATTCCACCGAGCTTCTTGAGCGTGTCGGATGGGCTTTCGGTCATTTCCAGATGCAGCTTTCAGATTATGATGCAGGTGAACTTCGCGAGACGATCCCGAATTTCCACAACACCCCCTCACGCCTTAACGATTTCAAGATCGCGCTTGAAAAGGATACCGCGGGCAGAGCGGCGTCTATTCCCGATGATATCAAGTTCGTACTTGACCACTCCGAGGTCTGCTCCTACATTATGGATAAGATCGCAAGCGGTGACCTTCCTCTCCGCGTAACCCATAACGATACTAAACTCAATAATATCCTTATGGACCACGAAACCGGTGAGCCTGTGTGCATCATCGACCTCGATACCATCATGCCCGGATCTGTGCTTTTCGACTTTGGCGATGCAATTCGCTTCGGCGCTTCGAGTGCGCTTGAGGATGAAACCGATCTTTCAAAGGTCTATATGAGAGAAGAAGCCTTCGACGCATTTGCAAAGGGCTTTGTCAGCGGTCTTGAAGGCTCGCTTTCCGAAACCGAGATAATGGAGCTTCCCATGGGCGCTCTCGTTATCACTCTCGAAACCGGCATTCGCTTCCTTACCGACTATCTCAACGGCGACACCTATTTCAGAGTGCATTATCCGCAGCACAATCTTGACCGTGCTCGCAATCAGTTTGCTCTTGTCCGCGATATGGAAGCAAAGATGCCCCGTATGCGCGAAATCGTAAAGAAATATATTTAATTAAAATACAGAGGTAAAAGAAAATGGCTGTTCTTGTTACAGGCGGCGCGGGCTATATCGGCTCGCATACCGTAGTTGAGCTCATTGAAGCCAACCGCGACGTTATCATCATCGACAATTTCTCAAACAGCAAGCCCGAGGTTCTCAACAGAATCGAAAAGATCACGGGCAAACGTCCCAAGCTCTATGCCTGCGACCTTCTTGATCTCGAGGCAACTCGCAAAGTCTTTGCGGAAAACGAGATCGATTCGGTCATCCACTTTGCGGGACTCAAGGCTGTCGGCGAATCCTGCGCGCAGCCCCTCCGCTATTATAGCCACAATTTTGATGCGACCTTCAACCTTCTCCGCGCTATGATAGAGCACGGCGTTGGCACGATCGTTTTCTCGTCCTCCGCAACCGTTTACGGCTCTCCCAAAACCGTTCCGATCCGCGAGGATTTCCCCCTTTCCACCACCAACCCCTATGGCGAAACCAAGCTCGTTATCGAAAGAATGCTCAAGGACATCTGCGACGCAGGAGAGCTCAAGAGCGTTTCGATTCTCCGATACTTCAACCCCATCGGAGCACACGAATCGGGACTTATCGGCGAGGATCCCAAGGGCATCCCGAACAACCTCCTTCCTTACGTAAGCCAGACAGCGATCGGAAAGCTTGAAAAGCTTCACGTTTTCGGAAACGACTATCCCACTCACGACGGCACAGGCGTCCGCGACTATATCCACGTCGTTGACCTCGCTCAGGCACACCTCGCTGCCCTCGACAGAGCTTTGGCTGTGACCGGCACAGAGTACTATAACGTTGGAACGGGAGTAGGATATTCGGTTCTTGATATCGTAAAGGCATTCGAAAAAGCAAGCGGCAAGAAGGTTCCTTATGTCATCGACGCAAGACGCCCCGGTGATATTGCGGAGTGCTACGCAGACCCCACACTTGCAAAGGAAGTTCTCGGCTGGCAGGCAAAGTACGGCATCGAGCGTATGTGCAAGGATGCTGACCGCTGGCAGTCCATGAACCCCGACGGATATACCGACTAAGGTGAAGCTATGATCGAAAAGAAACGTTTCGGTGAAATCGAAGGCAGAGAAGTATCTCTCTACATATTGAAAAACGATAGCCTCGAGGTCACTCTCTCGGATTACGGAGCAACGATCATCCGTGTTCGCCTTGCTCTCAAGAGCGGCGAAGTACGCGACCTCGTTCGCGGCTATGATGATCTTGCATCATATATGAACGCAGACGGCTACCTCGGCGCAGTCGTCGGACGCGTCGGAAACAGGATCTGCAGGGGCAAATTCAGCCTCGACGGCAAGGATTACGAGCTTTATTGCAACAACGGAGTGAACCACCTCCACGGCGGTAAGATCGGATTTGATAAGAAGATCTATGACGCAGCGATCGACGGCGACAGCATCCTTTTTTCAGCCACATCTCCCGACGGCGAAGAAGGCTATCCCGGTAAGCTTGACTATTCCGTTAAGTATACTCTTTCGGATAATTCTCTCCGACTTGATTATTACGCAGTGACCGATAAAGCAACCCCTGTAAACCTCACCAATCACGTTTATTTCAATCTGATGGGCGCAGGTACTATCTATTCTCACAGAATCACGCTCGATGCCGACAGATATATCCCTACCGATGATACGCTGATTCCCACAGGTGAGATCGCTTCTGTCGAAGGAACGCCTTTTGATTTCAGAGAAGAAAAGTTCCTAGGCGCCGGCATTCTCGGCACGCATAAGGACATCACTCTCGGCGGCGGACTCGACCATTGCGTTGTATTTACCGATCGCGGAGAGGGATTACACGAGCGAGTCAAGGTTACATCCCCCGACGGTCTTGTCACTCTCAAGGCTTATACAGATCTTCCCGCAGTACAGCTTTACAGCGGCAACTTCCTCGGCAACAAGGAATTCCCCTTCCGCGGCGGCGAAAAGCAGATCAAGCGCGCAGCATTCTGCCTTGAGACCGAGAATATGCCCGATTCGGTAAACCACGCAAACTTTACAAACACCGTCCTCCGTCCCGGAGAAGAGTACAAAAACTCGACGGTCTACGAGTTCATTGCAAACTAAATGAAAAAGATAAACAACACAAAAGCGACGGGGAATCTCCCCGCCGCTTTGCCCTATATGATCGCTCTTGCCGCTTGTTGCATCGCAATGTCGGCAATCGAGCTGATATTTACACCCACATATTTTGTCAAAGCCGCGATCAAGCTCGCACTTTTCGTAATTATTCCGATCTCACTCATTGTCGCACGTAAGGAAACGTCAATGCTCCGTTTCTTCAAGCCGAACAGGAAAACACTGCTGCCAATGCTTGCTTTTGGAGTACTTATGTATGCCTTTATCATAGGCGCATATTTCTTGCTTGGCAAATATTTCGACCTCTCCGGCATTACATCATCACTCGATGAAATCGGCGTAACGAAGAATAACTTCATCTTTGTTGCTCTCTATATTGCGGTATGCAACTCCTTCCTCGAGGAATTCATCTTCCGAGGTTTTGGATTTATTGGGCTCACCGATAAGGTAGGCGAAAAATGGGCGTGCATCTTCAGTGCGATCTGTTTTGCGCTCTATCATATCACAATGATGATCGGCTGGTATTCGATATGGCTTACTGCACTCATAATCTTCGCGCTCTTTGTCGGCGGAGTCATCCTGAACCTCTTCGACCGCAAGTGCAGAACGATCTATCCCGCGTGGATAGTCCATATCTTTGCTAACCTTGCGATAAACACGATAGGTATGATCCTGTTTGGAATATTCTGATATTTATGAAGCTTGTTTGCGAACAAGCTTCATATTTTTATAGCCTTCCGCATATAATCAAATGAAAAGGAAGGTGAACGTAATGAATATTCTTAATCGTTTGTCCGATCTGTATTACCGACTTGATCGCAAAAAGCTTTGGATCCTTTGGACGTCAAATATCCTGTGGGTCGTTTTGCTTTTTTCGTATCTTTGTTGCCTTGACAGCTCCGCTGCGTGGGAAGAAAACATCCCCGAACTCGCCGCACTTGACTGCACAAGCGCAGTTCTTATGGAAGCCGCAACAGGCCGCGTCCTTTATGAGCAGAATGCCGATGAATCCCTCCCACCTGCGTCCGTAACAAAGGTTATGACCCTCCTTCTCGTTATGGAAGCGCTTGAAAAGGGAAATATCGCCCTCGATCAAATGTTGACGACTTCCGATAACGCCGCTTCAATGGGCGGCTCGCAGATATTCCTCGAGGTCGGCGAACAGATGAGAGTTGAAGATCTGTTGAAATCGGTAATAATTTCATCTGCAAATGACGCCGCAGTTGTTCTCGCTGAGGCTATCGCGGGAAGCGAGGAGTCTTTCGTCGCAATGATGAACTCCCGCGCCGCAGAGCTCGGAATGAAGAATACCCATTTCGAGAACACCAACGGTCTCGATGATACCGTGACGAATCACGTAACGTCCGCACGCGATATAGCAATAATGTCCCGCGCACTTATCACTCACGAAAAGATCCTTGAGTACAGCTCGATCTGGATGGATACCGTGCGCAACGGTGAATTCGGTCTTACAAACACAAACCGACTTGTCCGTTTTTACAGCGGCGCGACAGGGCTTAAAACGGGCTCGACGTCAAAGGCAAAATTCTGCATATCCGCAACCGCCAAGCGTGACGGAATGCACTTGATAGCGGTCATAATGGGAGCACCAACGAGAGATATACGAAACGCCGAGGCGGCAAAGCTCCTCGATTGGGGATTTGCGAATTATTCGCTGTATACATATCCGCCGAGTGACCAAGGCAGCGTAAAGCTTCTCGGTTCAAAAAACGATACTTTGCCTTGTCGAACAGAAGGCATATCATTTCTTGTGCCAAAGGGAGCGGTTTCAAAAGTTACGGTCGAAACCGAAATCCCCGAAAGCGTGCGCGCGCCGATCGCAGCAGGAGAAGCTGTCGGAAAGCTCACGTTTTCCCTGAATGGAGAACAAATCGCAGAGGCAAATATCGTTTCGTCGGTTGCTGAAAGCCGCGTATCCTTCCGTGAATTGATAATAATCATGCTTCAAAGATTTATTTTGTGGTGATAAGTTCGAGAAATACTTAAAATAGTGTTGAAATTTCAAGCATTTTGTGGTACAATATATAAGTAAAAATTTATTCCAAGGACGGACACTTACATGGCACTCAGACTTGATGACAAGTTTATCAAACCCTTTATCACAGATGATGAGCTCGCAGCCATCGCCCCCGAGGTAGAAGCTGCGGCAGCTTCTCTCAGAGCGGGAACAGGCAAGGGCTCCGAAATGCTCGGTTGGCTCACTCTCCCCGAAAATTATGACAAAGAAGAATTTGCAAGGATCAAGGCAGCGGCAGAGAAGATCAAAAAATCCTGCGACGTCTTTATCGTAATCGGTATTGGCGGATCCTACCTCGGCTCTCGCGCCGTTGTCGAATTCCTTCGTTCTCCCAGATATAACCTTCTCAAGAAGGACACCCCCGATATCTATTTCTCGGGTTGTAACATAAGCGGAAGCGACCTTGACGAGCTCCTTGCTATTTGCGAGGGACGTGATGTTTGTATCAACGTAATTTCCAAGTCGGGAACAACCACAGAGCCCGCTGTAGCTTTCAGATACTTCCGAGCGTGGCTTGAAAACAAGTACGGTAAGGAAGGCGCAAAGGACCGCATTTTCGTTACGACCGATAAGGCTCGCGGAACTCTCAAGTCCTTTTCGACCGACGCCGGCTACGAAACCTTCGTTGTTCCGGATGATGTTGGCGGGCGTTTCTCGGTCCTCTCGGCAGTCGGACTTCTTCCCATCGCCGTTTCGGGTATCGACATTGACGAACTTATGGGCGGCGCAGCTGACGCTATGACCGCGCTTTCTTCGGGCGACGTTTACACCAATGATGCATACAAATATGCCGCACTCCGCAACATACTTTACCGCAAGGGAAAGGTCACCGAGATCCTCGTTGGCTATGAGCCCTATGAGCAGATGTTCTGCGAATGGTGGAAGCAGCTTTACGGCGAAAGTGAAGGCAAGGACGGCAAGGGCCTTTATCCCTCTTCGGTAATCTTCTCGACCGATCTGCACTCGCTCGGACAGTATGTCCAGTCGGGTCTCCGCACCATCTTCGAAACCGTTCTCTCTGTCGAAACTCCCGATAGTGATGCAAAAGTTCCGAACGATCCCGCAAACATCGACGGACTCAACTTCCTTTCCGGTATGCCTATGGCAGAGGTAAACAGAACCGCTATGAACGGTACTCTCCTTGCTCACGTGGACGGAGAAGTGCCCAATATCGTTCTCCGCCTTGAAGAAAGAAGCGCTCACGCTCTCGGATATATGATCTACTTCTTCGAGCTCGCTTGTGCTGTTTCGGGATACGTTCTTGACGTCAACCCCTTCGACCAGCCCGGTGTTGAAGCATACAAGAAGAATATGTTTGCGCTCCTCGGCAAACCCGGATACGAGGAAATGACCGCAGAACTTCGCGCAAGACTCTAAAAAAATAAAATTTCTGCGTTTTTAATTAAAAATACACTTGATTTTATTCCAAATCTATTGTATAATATTATAAAGAACTATTCAAACCCAACGTTCAGGAGGTTAAAATGCTTAAATTAATTGTCGGAAAAAAAGGTTCCGGAAAGACCAAGGCTCTCATTAATATGATCAACGAGACTCTCGAAACATCCAACGGCTGTGTTGTATGTCTTGAGAAGGGCATCAAGCTCCGCTATGATGTAAATTACCGTTGCAGACTCATCAACGTTGATGAGTACTATCTCTACGGCGCATCTCAGCTTTATGGCTTTGTTGCAGGTATCCTTTCGGGTAACCATGATATTACCGATCTTTACATTGACGGAACTCTCCGCATCTGCAACGGCGACGTTGAATCCTTCGAGAAGTGCGCTCATCACCTCGACGAGCTTGCTGACCGTTACAAGATGAACATCGTTCTCACCGTTTCTCTTGATGCAGAGGAGCTTCCCGAAGCTCTTAAAAAGTATATCTGATAAAATCGGATAGCATACTCAATAGCCGGGTCTTTTTGGGTCCGGCTATTGCAAAATCGTATATTAGCTTAAAAATTTAAGGATGTGATAAAAATGGCATACTATTACAAAGAACCTTCGCGCACTTTCAGCGAATATCTTCTGATCCCCGGATACACTTCTCCCGATTGTATTCCCGCAAACGTTTCGCTTAAGACTCCTCTCGTGAAATATCGCAAGGGTGAAGAGCCTTCGATCTCGCTTAATATCCCCATGGTCTCCGCTATCATGCAGTCTGTATCCGATGATAAAATGGCTATCGCTCTCGCTCGCGAGGGTGGAATGTCCTTCATTTACGGAGCACAGTCCATCGAAAACGAGGCTGCTATGGTTGCAAGAGTTAAAAACTACAAGGCAGGCTTCGTTGTAAGTGATTCCAACCTTACCCCCGATAACACTCTTGCTGACGTTCTTGAACTTGTCCGCCGTAACGGACATAACACCATTGCAATAACCGCTGACGGCACAGGAACCGGCAAGCTTCTCGGTATCGTTACAAGCAGAGATTACCGCGTTTCCCGTATGTCCACCGACATCAAGGTCTCCGAGTTTATGACTCCCCTTGAGAAGCTTATCACCGCACCCGCAGATACCACTCTGAAGGCTGCTAACGATATTATCTGGGAAAACAAGCTCAACTCGCTTCCCATCGTTGATGCAAACGGCAATCTTCTTTATTTCGTGTTCCGCAAGGACTATTCCGCGCACAAGGACAATCCTCTTGAGATGCTTGACTCTCAAAAGAGATTTATGGTCGGCGCAGGTATCAACACGCGTGACTACAAGGAAAGAGTCCCCGCACTTGTTGAAGCAGGCGCAGACGTTCTTTGCATCGACGCTTCCGAGGGTTATACCTGCTGGCAGAAGCTGACTCTTGACTTCATCCGTGAAAAGTACGGCGACAGCGTCAAGGTCGGCGCAGGTAACGTTGTTGACCGCGAAGGCTTCCGCTTCCTCGCAGAAGCAGGAGCTGATTTCGTTAAGGTTGGTATCGGCGGCGGCTCCATCTGCATCACCCGTGAGCAGAAGGGTATCGGCCGCGGACAGGCTACCGCACTTATCGAGGTTGCCGCAGCGCGTGACGAGTATTTTGAGGAAACAGGAATCTATGTTCCGATCTGCTCCGACGGCGGTATCGTTCACGACTATCATATGACTCTCGCTCTTGCAATGGGTGCAGACTTTATGATGCTCGGCAGATATTTTGCAAGATTTGATGAAAGCCCCACAAACAAGCTCTTCATCAACGGTCAGTACGTTAAGGAGTACTGGGGCGAGGGTTCCAACCGTGCGCGTAACTGGCAGAGATACGACCTTGGCGGCGCAACCGGACTCGGATTTGAAGAGGGCGTTGACTCCTATGTCGTTTATGCCGGTTCTCTCCGTGATAACGTAGCAAAGAGCCTCTATAAGGTCAAGTCCACAATGTGCAACTGCGGTGTTATCACCATCCCCGATCTTCAGAAGAATGCAAGAATCACCCTCGTTTCTTCGACCAGCATCGTCGAGGGCGGCTCTCACGACGTAATTCTGAAAACAGCAAACGCTAAATTATGAGTACCGGTAGCGGTATCCACGCAGGGCATCGTCAGCGTGTGAAGGAAAGATTCCTCGCAGGCGGTCTTGAGGGATTCAGCAACCATGAGGTACTTGAGCTTATATTGTTTTATGCTATTCCGAGGCGTGACGTCAACGAGCTTTCTCATAAGCTCGTTGAGCGCTTCGGGTCATTCAAAGCGGTGTTCGATGCGGATTACGAAGACCTACTCAAGGTCGACGGAATAGGTGAGAATGCCGCTGTTCTCATTAAACTCATGGCTGAATCTTTCCGTAAATACGCGCTTGCCGACAACAAAGGTATCATGCTTTACGATAATCCGCAAAAGGTTGGCGAGTATGCTGTCAGACTATATATCGGCGTTTCAGTCGAAAAGGTCTATGCCTTGCTGTTCGACAATAAAATGATGCTTCTTGATACGGTCATGCTCGGTGAGGGCGCGGTAAATTCCGTTCACTTCTCGGTGAGAACGATTGCCGAAAAAGCTTTGAAAAAAGATGCATCATCGATCATACTTATACACAATCACCCCAACGGCACTCCCTATCCCTCCGACGAGGACCTGAATTTTTCCGCATATCTTAAAAATCTGCTTTCGAATTTTGATATTGCCTTGACCGATCACATCATAGTCAGCGGCAGATTTTATCGCTCGGTTTTTCAGGGCAAAGACGGAGAAAACAAATTTGCGGCGTCAACCAGCTTTTCAAATGGGGTAAATGAGATTCAAATGGGCATCAATGTAAGCGGACCGAAAGCCGCATCGGATATTCCTTATAAGGGTAATATTGAATGATACTTTTATACTGCGATGATGTCTCAAAGCGCAGGAGTGTCCACAACTATTTCCGCGACAGGGGCGTTATGATCGAGGCGGTACCTTTGAATGAATTTGCTGCGCGTTCGTATGCCTGCGATTCTTCAGCACTGCTTATCGTAGGTGACGTTCCTCCGGGCTTTGTGGCATACTTGTGCGCTGATGTGCCCCTGATCTCTGTTTCAAGGTATCCGATCGGTGATTCCGTGCATTTCAGAGAGTATGTATCCCCCGAGCTTCTCGAGCTTCTGCTCTCTGTCTCTGATACCGCGGAATGCTTTGAATATAACGGTGTGCTTAAAGCCACTCCGCGAGGCGTTACTTTTCTTGGCTATGTGTTTGACCTTACTCCGGCAGAGCGATCGATTCTTGCACTTCTCGTATCACGTGCAGGAGATAGCGTGACGTTTGAAGAAATCGGCGAGGTCTGCCTTGGTGATATTCATTCAAAGCTTGCAACGGTATCCAGACACATTTCTTCAATAAATAAAAAAGCGCACAGCATCGGCGGAAGAAATATGATCGTTTCTCCTGCAAGTAAATGCTATGCAATCAATAAATACGTATAAAAAAGGAGCGGATATCGCTCCTTTTTGTCATTATAGAATTATATCTTCTACCACGATCTTGCCGTCAATTGCTCGGAATGCGATCTCAAAATCAGCATATTCAAGAACGTAAACACGGCTTGCATCATCCTGATACCCGGGTCTTGGATCCTCGGCAAGTATGTCGATGACGCTTGCGCGATGTTCTTCGGGAACTTTATTAAGCAATTCATCAGTGATGACGACATCGGTTCTCGGCGCGCGGTCTGTAAGCGCAAAACCGCTTGAAGCCTCGGGATGAGAATCGGTATATGCAAGGTATGGCTTGATGTCATATATCGGCGTGCCGTCAAGAAGATCCGCTCCCGCGATCTCGATGACAGGACCCTTTGGTGTATTCAGATCAATGGAAACGATCTTTACCGAAGAAAGACCGATCGGATTGGGGCGGTATGGGGAGCGTGTAGCAAAAACACCCATCCTCTTATTTCCACCAAGCTTCGGAGGTCTTACGGTAGGAGACCATCCGTCTCGCACAGCTTCCGAAAACTGCCACAGCAGCCAAAGATGAGAATAACCTTCGAGCCCGCGAAAAGCATCGGGGTTTCGGTAGGCGGGAAGAAAAATGATCTTGGCGGGTACAGAGTTGATAAGCCCGCTCTGACGCGGTATTCCAAATTTCGCCTTATAGTCGCAATGAATGTGCGCAATCGGCTTTATAAGCATTTCCTCGTGTTTCATTCTTGGCTTTTCCCGTTATTCGAAAGATAAGATAGCATCTCGTAAACGCTCTTGACGGGTATGAGGCTCATTTTAGTGTCAATGGGGCGCTTTTCGATGTTTCTGTAAGGAACAATGACCCTCTTGAATCCGAGCCTCTCAGCCTCTTTTACGCGGCTCTCAAGATTTGATACCGCACGGCATTCCCCCGCAAGACCTATCTCTGCGATCGCAAGCAGATCGTCGGGAACGATCTTGTCCGTTATCGAAGATATAAGCGCAAGAGCCGCCGCTGCATCGGATGCGGGTTCATCAAGTCGCATTCCTCCGATGACGTTCATATAAACGTCGAAGGATGAAAAGCGCAGCCCGAGCCTCTTTTCGAGAACTGCGAGTATGAGATATATGCGGTTGTAATCCATTCCGTTTATGGTACGTCGCGGAGAAGGGAAGGAGGTATTGCTGACAAGTGCCTGCACTTCAGCAATCAATGGACGGGTACCCTCGATAGTGCAAACCGCACAGTTGCCCGAAACCTTTTTTGGTCTTCCTGCAAGAAGAACTTCTGAAGGATTGGGAACTTCGCAAAGACCCTTGTCTGTCATTTCAAAAACGCCGATCTCGTTTGTTGAGCCGAATCTGTTTTTGACCGATCTGATTATTCTGTAAGCCTGCTGATGTTCACCTTCAAAGCAAAGCACTGCGTCAACCATATGCTCAAGAAGCTTGGGACCAGCTATCGAGCCTTCCTTGTTCACGTGTCATACAAGAATAACGGAAATACCGTCGTTCTTGGCTTTAGAGATGAAAGAAAGCGCTGTTTCTCTGACCTGCGAAACACTTCCGGGCGAAGAAGCCGATTGCGGAGTGAACATTGTCTGGATCGAGTCAACGATCAGAACATCCGGCTTTACCGAGTCTGTTTCCTTAAGTATCTTATCAATATTGGTTTCGGTAAGCACAAGCAGATCTCCGCCCTTGACGCCCAAGCGTGCCGCACGGAGCTTAAGCTGTCCGCTCGATTCCTCACCCGAAATGTAAAGCACCTTTCTCGTTTCGCCGAGTATTCCGCTGATCTGCAAAAGCAGAGTCGATTTACCGATGCCGGGTTCACCCGTCAGCAGAACGACCGATCCCTTAACAAGACCTCCGCCAAGAACGCGATCGAGCTCGCCGAGCCCCGTCAAAGATCTGATACAAGTATCAGCCTCAAGCTTATCAAGCGGTACTGCGTGAGAATCCGAACCGATGCTGTACCCTCTTTTAATTTCAGCAGGTGTTTTAGTCTGCGCAGACGTGTCAATAACGTCTTCGACAAAAGAATTCCAAGCCCCGCACTTCGGGCACTTGCCCATCCACTTGGGACTTTCATATTCACATGTCGAACAAATATATACAGTTTTTAAGCCTTTCATATTCCCACCTTGTTGACCGCAAGAATCTCTCCGTCGAGTGATTTCCTTACAAATTCGGAGTTTTCAAAAATCATATATGAATGCTCGCTGTTTTCCTTGGGTATCGAAACCGAGCCGGGATTCACAATAAATATTCCATCAACATTTTCAAATGTCGGAATATGAGTGTGCCCGTGCAACAACACGTCACCCTTCTTCAACTTTGGAAGCTTTGAAGCGTTGAAGTGATGTCCGTGTGTTGCAAAGATGATATTTGCGCCAAGCGAACAATCCGAGATGATTGCATATTCCGCAAGCACGGGAAAATCAAGCACCATATCGTCAACTTCACCGTCGCAGTTGCCTCTGACACATATAATATGATCAGAAAGCGGATTGAGCATAGCGATTACCTCTTTTGGGGCATAATCACGCGGTAGATCATTGCGTGGACCGTGATAAAGAATGTCACCAAGCAACAATATTCTGTCTGCATTTTCTTTATGAAAAGCATCTATGAGCTTTTGGCAGTAATATGCCGATCCGTGTATATCCGAAGCGATAAATAGTTTCATTTTGTTATCCTTTGTTTTATAGTTATAATAATTATACTATACTTTTGAACGATTTGCAAGTCATTTTTACTATTCTTCAAGAAAAGATACCAGAGAGGAGTAAAGGACAAATGAAAGCTCACGCCTGTAATCATAGGAGGAAAGTTTTTCGCACTCTTCGGGGTTTGACAAGAATCCGCACTCGATAAGTATCGCGGGACAGGGAATTCTGTCAAGAATGTATATATTTGAGCTCGCTGCCTTTGTTTCTCGGGTGTTGTCAGGCTGAAGATTGTTTTTTACGTTAGTTCTAATTATCTCAGCCGCGTCTTTGCTTTTAGCTTGATTCTTTGAATAATATACACTAAGCCCCGAATATTTTTGCTCAGGGAATGCATTCATGTGTATACCGATAAATAGGTCGGGCCCGACCGTTTTTGCAATTTCAAGCCGCCCCTTTAGATCAAGCATCTTTTTTCTGCCGTGATAGTTGACATTGCGATCATAAAGCATTTTGTCTTCTTTACGAGTCTGAACGACTTCGTACCCCGAAAATTCGAGTATCGTGCCCAAAACCTCAGAAAGCGAAAGGTTTAAGTCTTTTTCCAAAACCCCGTTGACACCAACGGTCCCCCCATCCTCTCCGCCGTGCCCGGGGTCAATAAGCAGACATTTTTTTTCAATTGGCTCCATTGCGGTTGCGACTGCAAGGGTATTTCCGAGACTGTTGAAGAAATTACCGAAGCAAATGCAGTAGAAGGAGAGAAGCAGTGAAAAAGTAATAACGAAAACCAAGCTTCTGAGTATTTGCTTTTTTACCGAATAAACCATAATATCACCTCTGTAAAAGATATATATGGATCGGTAAGGTTTATGACAATAAAAAACATCAAGGTCAAACAAAACCTTGATGTTTTTTATCAGTCTGATTATTTCTCAAGAGTGTTGAGGTAGTCGACAACGTCGCCGACTGTTACGAACTTATGCATTTCCTCTTCCTGGATGTCAATGCCGAATTCCTCTTCGCAGCGGAGAATGAGCTCTGCAAGCTCGATGGAATTGATTGCAAGATCTCCGGAAAGCTCTGCATCGAGAGTGATCTTATCTTCGTCAACCTGAAATTCTTCGATAAGTAACTCTTTGAACTGTTCAAACATAATATAAAAGCCTCCAAATAAGTATGGTCGGGGTATCCCCGCGACATATTGCCTTGAATATTATACAATATTTAGTTTGAATTGTCAATACAAAATTTGTAAATATTATATTTGTTTGAAAGAAACGGTCGAAAAAGTTACTTGCGGTATCTGTATCTTTTGTTCGATGCCGAACCGCGTATCAGTGCCTTTATCAGTATATACAAGATCAAAAAGCATACTGCAAAAACGACAGAAGCTATGAATACTCTGCTTTGAGAGATCTCCTTGATCTTCGTGAGCGTATAAAGGACTTCGCTTTGAGCAACAGACGTTTTGGTCACAAGATCGACAGTTGCTATCTCTTGCCCGTCCTTATATGCAGTAATGGTTCCTACAAATGCGCCTTCCGAAACAGGTGCTTGTAATTCTTCCGTGTTGAGTGAGTGGCTGTAGGTTATGTCTGTTCCGAGCATTGTAGACGTTGGAAGATATGCGCTGAAGCTCTTTGAAGGAACGATAAGCACGCTGTCAATATCCATGGACATCGTAACCGGCATTTCGCAAATGGTGACTCCTGCGGAAATGACTTCGACGTAGCCCCAGGAGGTATATGCCCAATCGATAAGGTCGTTTGCTATGTCATAGGACTGGATCCTTCCGTTATCATCTATTCCCGCGCCCATAACGATGCAAAGGTAGGAGAGATCACCGTTATCCGCAACTGTTGCAACGCAATAGCCGCTGTCAGTTGTGCTTCCTGCGGAAAGCCCGTGGCAGATGGGATTGTAATATAACGGCGTATAACCCGTGCCGACGAGATAGTTGCGGTTTTCAAAGGTAAAGTTGCGGTCGCCGAGCCTTTCCGTCGTGTGTGCATCGGTTGTCGTTATCTGCATAAGCAACGGATTCTTCGACGCGGCAATGCACAGCTTCGTAATATCACTTACGGTAGTATACATCGTGTCGCTGTGCATACCCGTAACGTTTGTATAAAACGTGTCGTCCATACCAAGCGCCTTTGCCTTTGAGTTCATCACAGCGATAAAATTCGCGGGATTGCCCGAAATCACGTGGGCAAGAATATTGATCGACTTGTGGCATCCGCCGCAAAAAGCAAGGTAAAGCAAGTCGCGCACCGAAAGAGTGTGACCTGCCATAATGTTGTAATGCTGACCGGCAACGTCTTTGATCATTGCTTCGGTAACAACAATGACATCGTCAAGCTTGTTGCCGAGATTTTCAACAGCAATAAGCCCCGCCATTATCTTGACCGTGGAAACGGGCTGTATCTTCTCATAAATGTTCTTTTCGTAAAGAACCTTGTCGTTTTCAATGTTATAGAGATACATCGCTTGCGCGCCGTCAAGATCTACGCCCGTTGGGTCGATCGCGGATGCGGGTATATAGATCAATGAAAATATTGAAATTAAAACAGCCGCGGTGAGGAGCAAAGCCGACCCGCGGCGGAAACATTTATTAATTAGCATTCTTTCTTAAATTTTGAAATAATTTTTTGCATACTCAACATCGCTTGCTATTTGAGCTTTAAGTTCATCAACGCTGTTGAATACAAATTCGCCGCGAATTCTTTCAATGAATTCGATCTTTGCGCTTGAAGGCGAATAATCAATAAAGGTATCTAAAAGATGAGTCTCAAGGCGAACCCTGCCGCTTTGATCGAGGGTCGGAGCAAGTCCCACGTCAGTAACAGAGGGGAAGACTTGTCCGCCGGAGAGGCTCGTTTTGGTGACGTAGACTCCGTGCGCGGGAATTGCACGCTTTTCATCCGGATGTTGGTTGATGGTTGGAAAACCGAGTTTGCGACCGTCTTTTCTTCCTTCGGAAACTTCGCAAGTGATGGAATAATACCTTCCAAGCATCGAAGTTGCCAGCAAAATTTCACCGTCCGTTATTGCAGCTCTGATCCTGCTTGAGGATACGGGGAGTTCACCGTTATATATCGGATCAAGGGTTATCACGCGATCTCTGAAATAGTCGCGAAGAAGAAGGGGAGTCCCGGCTCTGTTCTTTCCGAATGCAAAGTTAAATCCACACACAACACCGACAGCGCCGCATTGCTTCATAAGTATCTCGGTAATAAAATCCCTTGCGTCAAGTCCGCGAAGCTCATCAAATCCCGCAACGAAGAGAGAGGATATTCCGCGTGCGGCAAACAACTCTTTGCGTTCATTCTTGTCGCCGAGGATCTTGACCGTACTTCCGGGCGCATAGCAAGCGGGTGGAATGTCAAAACAAAATACAGCGGGTTCTGCACCCAGCTCTTTTGCAAGAGCGACTGCGGCATCAATGACCGCGCGGTGACCAAGATGAAAT
>JAFQGP010000036.1 GCA_017415485.1 Clostridia bacterium | reverse complement strand
GGCGTCCTCGACCTCCCACGACAGCACAAAATCATTGCTTTGATAATATACAGAAACTAAAGTTAAAATATATTGATTTAATGCACATCAAAAATTTCGTTGGGCTTTGGGAGGTCGAGGACGCCCTCCCCTACAAACTCGTAATATTGTTATCTGTATAATAACACATTTATCTCGTTTTTTTATAAAATGTTCCCGTAAACATCGGTATTTTCACAATTTTGAAGAAAAAGGCGAAGATCTTCAGCGCGGGTCTGCCGAGGAAGCGGCGAAGGATGCTCATCAGGTGCGCGTCGGCGCCCGTGACGATCATTTCCCGTCCGCGTCTGAGTCTGCGGACGATCTTTTTTGCCGTTTTTTCAGCCGAAGGCGCAAATTTGTCGATCAGGTTCGAGCCCTCGTGCGAGGAAAACAGCTCGGTCGCCGTCATGCCGGGGCATACCGCGGCAACGAAAAGAGACTTGCCGTACTCGAGCGAAAGACTTTCGGTGAAGGCGAGAAGCGCAGATTTGCTCGCGGAATACGCGGCGGTGCCGGGAAGCGTCGCCAAAGCCGCGGAGCTTGCCACGTTCACTATCGCGCCGTGCTCGGATTCGAGCAGAAGAGGCAGAAATAGCGTACACATCTCGACGTGCGCATGGAAATTGAGCTCCATCACGCGGCGCAGCTCGTCCGCCTTTTCGGGCGTATAACAGGCAAATTCGGGCAAGATCCCCGCGTTATTGATAAGAATATCGGGTTTTATGCCGTTTTCGGTGACAAAATCAAACAGATTTTGGCGGTCGTCCTCTTTCGTCACGTCGCAGACAAAGGGAACGAAATTCTCGCCAAGCTCCTCGCGGATCACATCGAGCTTTTCTTTTCTGCGCGCAAGTCCGATGACGCGGCAGCCGTATTTTTGGCAAAGAAGCTTCGAAAGCTCGTAACCGAGTCCCGATGAAGCACCGCTGATGACGGCGGTCTTATTCATCGCCGACCTGATACTCGGTGATGTCCTCTGCCGCAAGCTCGGCATTCGTCAGTCTGCCGTGCGTGCGTTCAAAATACTGAATATTGTTGCGAAGGAGGAAAAGAAACTGATTGTTGATGCTTCTGCCTTCCTTTTTGCTGATGAGGGAGAGCTTACGCATAAGGTCCTCGCTCATTCTGATCTCGATCTTACATTCTTTTTTCATAATATACCTCATTCGATGCCGAGCTTGCCCGCAAGGATCGATGCGGCGGTCTCGGCGGCTTTATTTCTCATTTCGGTCATTCTGTTGGCAAGAAGATCTGCGGCAGGGGTGGATTTATTGAATCCTTCTGCAATGTAGTCGCGGATGTCGCCCCAGCCGAAAAGGATTCCAAGGTCAAGCCTTGCGTTTTCGGTGATGATATCGAGCATCTGCGCCGCATCCTTCGCGCCTTTTTCGGTGATCTCGCCGCGCACGGTCGTTCTGTAATCATTCGAGCAGGAGACAAGCGCGGTGATGAGTGTGTTCAGTCTGCTTCCGCTGATAACTCCCGCGGGCGCGGCAAAGAGCGAAAGCGAATATTGATCTATCGGCGTGGAGTACTTGAAAGTCGAGTAGATCTTCGGCAGAGGCAAAAAGATCTCACCCTCTGCGAGAGGGGAAAGCTTTTGCAGCGTGAAGATTGCGTCATCTTCTGTCGAGCTCGAGTAAAGCTCTACCGCCGCGTCGTATGCCGTGGAAAAGATCGTGCCCGAAGTGACCGCACTGATCGGGATATCCTTGTCATTTTTAGTGAATATCTCGCCGCCCGCACCGCGGAAGAGGGTGACGGGGGAGACATCGCCGACCGAAAGCGCGTTTTCGGCTTCGGCAATGTATGTAAGCATAAGCTCCGTGGTGAATTCGCCCGCCAAAGCTTTCTCGATGGGATCCGAGGAGAGCGCCTCGCCGTTATATTTGAGAGCGTAGGTTGCGCCTATATCGGAAACAAGCACATCCGAGGCGAAAAGATAGACACCGCCGCCAACTGTGAGGCTTGCGGTGATCGATCGGCGGGTGCCGATGCTTTCGGGAGTGATCCCGATTCCCGCGCCCGAAAGATTTTCGAGCAAGCCGGAATTCAGAAGATCCGCGCCGATGAAGGGATCTGTCAGCACAAGATCGTATCTGCTCTCGCCCGCAAGAACGAGGTTTTCGATACTGCTTTTTAGGTTTTCCGCCTTCGAAAGCTCAATTTCTGCGGAATGCTCGTAAAGCAGGGCTTGCTCGCGCGCGTCGAGCAGGGGCTTGTATTTGTCTTCTGCAAGTGCCGAAAGGATCGCCTCGCCATTTCCGTCCTGCATAATGATGCGGATGGTCTCGGTGGGAGTGGGATCGGTGGTCTCGGGTGCTTCGGTGGTTTCCGGGGGAGCGACAACCGAAATTACTTCTTCCGTCGTTTCCTCGATGATGGCTGCGGTCGTCTCGGGGGCTGTTGTGCTCTCGGTCTCTTCCACCTCTCCGCTCGAGCAAGCGGCAGAGGAGAGAATCAAAAGAAGGCAGAGCAACAGCGCTGTGAGGCGGCTGTGATTTTTCATTTTCTTATTCCTTGTCGTTGATAACTATTCTCGGCACTCTGCCCGAAACAAGACTCAGACATTCGTGCACAATGGTGTTGCAGTGGGTGGCAAAATCGAGGCAGGTGACGTGCTCGTCGCCGTAAAAGACAACGGTGTCGCCCTCGGCGGCGTCGGTTGAGCCAAGGTCGAGCATACACATATCCATACAAACTCTGCCGATTATCTTTCCCGTGCCGCGGTAGGTGCCGTCGGGCGCGTAGATCGAAACCGTGTGCCCCGCCGCGTGGCGGAAAACGCCGTCGGCGTAGCCGATCCCGACTGTTGCGGAATTGATCTCTTTTTCTACCTTATAAGTGCCGCCGTATCCAAGCTCTTCGCCGGGGGTCAGACGGCTGACGCGCGCGATCTTGGCGCAAAGCTTGAAGGTGGGGCGCAGTCCAAGGTCGATTCCTGGTGCGGGACCGAAGCCAAAAAGCGAGATCCCGATCCGCACGGCGTCGGCAAGATCCTTCGAGGGGCGCGTGAATGCGCCGGGGCTGTTGCAAAGGTGAACAACTCTGGGGTCAACGCCCGCAAGACGAATGCGGTCAACGGTGTCAAAAAATCTGATCGACTGCAGCGAGGTGCGCTTTTTGCCGTGCTCGTCAACCTCGTCGGCGGAGGCAAAATGCGAAAAGATACCGTCGATAATGATGCCGGGCATCTTCGATATCTGCGCCACTTTGGCGGCGGTGACGGTCTTTTGCTCCTCGTTGAAGGTCGCAAAGCCGAGGCGGTTCATTCCCGTGTCGAGTTTTATGTGCGCGCGGACGCTGACACCCGCTTCGGTAGCCGCTCGCGAGAGCTTTTTGGCGTAATCGAAGGAGGGAATGGTCTGGATGAGATCGTTTTTGCCGACCTCGGCGATGTGAGCGGGGTCGGTCGCGCCGAGAATGAGTATGTCGGCTTTTTCGCCGAGCTCGTCGCAGATCTTTTTGGTGCAAAGCGCCTCTTCAACGCTTGCAAGCGCGAATGCCCGACAACCCTCGGAGAGGAAGATGCGCGTGCATTCCCGGATACCGTGGCCGTAGGCGTCTCCCTTGATGACGGCAATGATGGCGCAGTTCTTGCGCTTTTTTTCGATCTCGGCGGAAACGGTGCGGTAATTATGTCTGATCGCCTCTGCGTCAACCTCAACCCAGGCGCGGGGCGCGTCGCTCAGCGGCAGATCGGCATAGGTTATATAAAAATTATGAGCCATAAATTTTCTCCGTTGTGATTTATTACTGTCACTCGACAATAATTCATATTATATTATATCATATTTATTCCGCTTTTGCAATATATTTATAGTAGCCTAATGTAAAATTCAGTAAAATAGGATAAAATCCGTTTTTTCGGCGGCTTTGCCGACCGAAAAAACACCTCTAAGGCGAGCAGGGCGAGCCCGCGCGCCGAGGGGAGCTGCAAAAATCGCAGATTTTGGCAAGCGGCGATAAGCGCGCGCATCCCCGCAGAGCGGGGCAATTGTAAAACGCAGTTTTACAATTGATAAATAACGGAATAGTTGAGGGGAGAGAAAAATTGTATATAAAGAGGAAATTGTTGGCAATAATCGTTTTGACGCAAATGATGCTCACAGTTCTTTCCTGCGCGCCGACGGAGGAGGGCGGATTTTTGCGAGTCCTCGACTTACCCGCTTCGGCAAAGATCGAGGGCGTGCGCTACGGCGTGGAGTTTGTGGCGACTCTCACTCAAAGCGCGCGCGACGCGGAAGGGATGCGATCATCAAAGCTCGAATTCACCGCGCCCGATGCGCTTGCGGGCATCACCGTCGAGTATTCCTGCGGCGTATGGGGTGCCACGCTCGGTGAGATCTCATTTTCGGGACTCTCCGCCGAAAAGCTCGGCGCGCCGATAGCGGCTTTTTTGCCCGATGGCGAGGTCACCGCGGCAGAAAAAGCGACGGGCTCGGGCGGCGAGGCGCAAACGAGGATATGCCTGCAAAAGGGGACGTCGATCTATGAATATATCATTGACAGCAAAAGCGGATTGCCTCTTTCGGTCACGGAGATGACCGCGGCGGGCAAAATGATTATGGAAATAAAAATATTGGAATACAAAACAAAATAAAAAGGAGAAAAAGCTATGCACAAGCAATTTTTATCAACGGCGTTTGCTTCAATTCTGGCACTTGCCATCATGACGGGCGTTGTCATGCCCGAGGCGAAGGGCGAAGTACCGCCCGAAACCTCTTATGAGGTTACCGAAACGCCCGAGACCGAGCCGCCCGCGCCCGAAACAGAAGCACCCGAGACCGAAGAAGAAAAGCTTCCCGAAACAGAACCCGAAGAAACCGAGCCCGAGGAAGACGGCATCCTGCTCGCGCCAACTCTTCCCGAGGGAGCAACTTCACTTTCGCTCTACATAAACGGCAGAGCGATCGGCAAGGGATTTGCGTTTCAGCACGAGGGCAAGATCTGGCTCCCCATCGAGGGCTTTTGCGCGCTGTTTTCAAGCGGAAGCATCACGGGCGAGGCGGGGAAGTGCTATATCGAATCGGGCGACCGACTTATTCCCTGCTCAAAGAGTGATTCGTCAGTCACCGTGCGCGACTACGGCGTGCTTTGCGCTCCGATAGAGGCTCTGATGTCGGCAGCGGGATTGCGCTCGACCGAGATCGTGGGGGACGAAATATGCATCTGGGGCGTACCGACATTCCCCGAAGCCGACGACGTGTATAGCTACGAGGATCTTTATTGGCTCGCGCGCATAATCTCCGCCGAGGCACGCGGCGAGCCCTTCATCGGTCAGCTTGCCGTGGGAACCGTGGTCATCAACCGCACGCGGAGCGACTATTATCCCGACACGATCTATAAGGTCATCTTCGACAAGGTCGGCGGTACGCAGTTCACGCCCGCCTCGACGGGCAGCGTCTACCGCGAGCCCACCGAATCGAGCGTCATCGCCGCAAAACTCTGCCTCGAGGGCTTTTCGCTCGACCCGAACATCCTATTCTTCTTCAACAGCAGTATCGCCACCGGCAGCTGGATCACCGCCAACCGCGAATACACAATGACCGTCGGAAGGCACGATTTTTATTCATAGCTCCCAACAAAAGAAGGGCTGTCCCAAGGGCGTGCAAAATTAGCGAAGAAATTACGAATCAGTTTGTTCATATGGCGAAAATTTGCTCCGCAGTAAACAAATAAGTAACCCCGGCAGATTTTGAACGGTCTGTCGGGGATTCCTATTATAGTACATATTCCATTGTGAGATTTTTAAAGTTTTCACATTCTGTCTCCGCAATAATAGAAAAGCCCAGATGTGTCCAAAAAGACAAACCGCTGATATTATTGTCTTGCACCGACAAACGAATACGCGTGATATGGGTTTCTTTCAAAGAATCAATTAGTGCTTTTATACATTTCGAACCGATGTGTTTTCGTTTATACTTATTATGTACCAAAAAAAGACCGAGCCACAGTATGTCTGCACAAGGGTATCCCTCAATCAAAAACAAACAAGCTACCGCCTCGTCGTTGCAGAATCCTATATTATGAATATTGCTTTTTGGTATGCCGTCAATAGAGTATTCTATGGTTTCGATGCAATCCGTTTTTGTAGCAGTATGTCCATCTGTAATTATATAGTATTCTTCGTTGCAATAAAAAACATCTTCGTACTTATCAAAATTGTTTATTGTTATAGGTTCTATAGTATATCCGTTCAAATATATATTACGCATGCCGTGCACTCCTATTGCTGTTTTATCGCCAGTTTCGCCTTTGTATTACAAAGGCTTAGGGCAAAGCCCATACCCCTATAATACTGATTATATTATATCATACATTGGCAGAGAAAGCAAGAGTGATATTCCGACTTCGTCGGAGTGATATTATCGCTGACGCGACAGTGATATTGAAGCCTTGCGGCTTCAGTGATATTCTCTTCGCCTTTCTAACTCGCGTAGCGAATACCACTCGGCGTAAGCCGAATATCACTGCGTAGCAATACAACTCGCCGTAGGCGAATAGAACTGGCGCGATACTCCGCTAAGAGTATCGCGCCAAGAGACAGCCCAATTGTATTAATTTCGTATCTCAACCTCTCCGTCCGCGCATTTCACGCTTTTTACACGTGAACCGTCGTACCATTCTTTGCCGAGGTAGATCTCTTCCCACTCGGCAACCGTGCCCTCATAAGTGATGCTTATCAGATGCTCGCATCCGTAAAAGGCTCCGCCGCTTATGTAGGTGATGTTTTTCGGTATCACTATGTGTTCCAGATCAAGCCTGTCGCGGAATGCCGCAGGACCGATCCTTGTGATGCGCTTGTCGCTCGGTATGCTTCCGTCCGCCGCACCGATGAGTATCGTGCCGTGACTGCGGCCAATCAAAGATGAACCGATAAGGTAGAAGTTTTTGTTACTTT
The DNA here is from genome assembly GCA_017415485.1 of Clostridia bacterium. Lineage (GTDB taxonomy): Bacteria > Bacillota > Clostridia > Oscillospirales > CAG-272 > CAG-390. Next base: position 13,072 of record JAFQGP010000036.1, on the reverse strand, counting down.
CAGGAATGAAGATCTCAACATCGGCCAGGTCGATCCCAAAGAAGGTGTCACTTTGAATCATTTCGAGATTTGAATTGAAATACACTTTTTTAAGCGCGCGGCAATTTGAGAAAACTCCTTTTTGAAGCGAGGACATCCCCTTGGGAATATTGACCGTCGAAAGCGAAATGCATTCGGAAAAACAATTCGGGCCAAGATATGTTATGTCTTCCGGCAATAATACGTCAGTCAAAGCAGTGCAACCCGCAAATGCCTCTGTTTCGATCTTGGTCAGGGAATCGGGAAGATATATTTCTTCCAGAGAAGAGCAGTTCTTAAAAGCCCTTATGCCGATCTCGGTCAGAGTGTTCGGTAAATAGACTTTTTTCAGCTCAAAGCAATCCATTAATGCAGATTCTCCGATAAATTCGATTCCCTCGGGCAGAGATACTGATTCTATCGAGGATTTTGTAAATGTGTCGCTTGGCAGATGCTTCAAACTTGGCGGAATGATTACCTCGGATAGCTTTTGGGTGTTGGCAAAGATGGAACCACCGAGAAATTTGAGGGAATTCGGCAAAATAAGCTCTGAAAGCTCCCTGCAATAAGCAAATGCGCTGCTCTCGATACGTGTTACTCTATCGGGGATAAATACTCTTTTTACGGAAGAACCTTGGAAGGTGCAATATTTGATCTCGGTGATCGTGCTCGGAATTATTACGGCATCAATATTCTTGCAATCCTGAAAGGCTGTCCCGGCTATCGAGGTTACGGGAATACCGCCAACCTCGGGCGGAATAACGACTACCGAATCGGTGCAACTTCCGATACCTACCAAGGTGAAGTGTTTCTCACGCAGTCCCCGCTCGTACTCCAAATTTTCCGAATAAGTCGTATATATCTTTTCTCTCGCGATCTCCTTGTCGCAGAGGGTGCAGGTCTTTACGTATTCGCCGCGGCCGTTATCTTCCCAGTCGGTGAGAATGTGTGATGATGGCGCGGTGCGGTATTTTTCCCCCTCGCCGCAGATCGAGCATTTTCGGATGATCTCTCCGCCTTCGGTGCAGCTCGGTTCTACGGTAACCTCGCTGACGTCAAAGCTGTGGCACTCGGAGGTTTGCGCGATGTCCTTACAGGAAGGAAAAAGCGCGGTGATTATCAGATAGCACAGTATAATGATTAATATTTTTGATCTTTTCATGTTTCCTCCTGTACCAAAAACGGACCGATCGGCAAATTGTGTCTGATCGGTCCGTGTCTTATATTATTTTTCCGATACACCCTCGGTAACGATGCGGTGTATCTCCTCGCGGCAGATGCCGAGGACGGTGGAAAGCTCGCTGTAAAGGCAGGTTTTTGCGGTATGTTCAAAATCGTTGTCAAGATCGGGCACGCGGCGGCGTGTACGGCGGAAGAGCTCGCGGCGGGCGCGAACTGTTTTGATTATCTTGACGAATCCCTCGGGGTCTCCCTCGCGGATCGTCTCGCGGTATGCCTCCTTGCGGTGCTTTTCAACCGCAACGGCAACCTTCTCGATTTCGGGAATGCGCGCAAGCAAAGCCTCCGCCTCCTCCTTCGAGATAAGCGAACGCATAATGACCTGCGTGTTGTCCACGGGAGTGTATATAACAAGACTTGTGTTCTCTGCGATCGGCGCAAGCTTATAAAAGCTCCTCGGGTCGGAAGAGTCAAAGGGCGAAGAGCATATTTCACTGACGCGGCACACGCCGTTTGTGCCGTAAAACAGCAGATCTCCTATGTTAAACATTTTCTACTCCTTTTGGAATTCAACGTTCATACATATATTATACACTAAAAATCTGATTTTGTCAAACAATTTATTCGCAAAAATTGTAAATTCTGCAATCAATCCATATTTTTGAGCCTGTCGAGCGTGTTTTGAAGGATGATCTCGGCGGAAAGGCTGTCGATGATATTTTTGCGCTTGCCCCCGCGCGTGTCGGTTTCGTTGAGATAGCGCGAGGCGGCAACGGTGGTCAGCCGCTCGTCGGTCATTGCAACGGGGATCTCCGCACAGGCGGAAAGACGGCGGGCAAAATCGCGGCAACGGTCTGCGCGCGCACCCTCGCTTCCGTCCATATTTCGCGGAAGACCGACAACTGCGGCAACCGCGCCCTTTTCCTTGGCTATCCGCGCGACCTCGGCGGCGGTCTTGTCGATCCCGCCGACCTTCACGTTTCCGATTCCCGAGGCGAGAAAGCGCGAGGCGTCGGAAATCGCAAGCCCCGTGCGCACCTCGCCGAAGTCAACGGAGAGGATGCGCCCCTTGGTGTTTTTTAAGTTTTTGACGTCGGCAATTGCGACAGCATCGTATTCGGACATTGTTGTTTTCCTTTAATATAATAGATTGGCAAGAGCGACGCGCCGTCGGTGCGGGTCGCGCCCTCGCGGCGGAATTCGCTGGGTGTTATGCCGCGGAATTTGACAAACGCGCGGTTGAAGGTGCGGAGAGTCGAAAATCCGACCGCCTCCGCGATCTCGGTGATCTGCATATCCTCGCGGCGGAGAAGGCGGCAAGCGTGCGAGATGCGAAGCGAGTTGATATAATCGTTGAAGCGTATGCCAAGCTTGCCCGAGAAGAGGTGCGAGATGTAATATTTGCTCAAATGAAGCTCGGATTCGAGCATTTCAAGCGAGAGCTCCTCGGCAAAATGCTCGGAGCAGAAGCCGACGATCTCGCGCACAGCTCTCGAGTCGCCCACTCTGGGCGCGGAAAGGCTCATCATCGGGAGAAGCTTGCCGAAAAGCGCAAGCAGACAGCCACGGATGACGGCATCGCGGTAGGGGTCGCCGCCCGTGTGGTGGTGTCCCGTGAAGGTGAAGAGAGTCGCCGTCAGCGCGTCGATCTCGGGGTCAAGCCCCGCACCCTTGACGAGTGCCGAACGCGGCACCTGATTTGTGAATATCGAAAGAAATTCGGGCGTCAGATCGGGTGAAACGATGAAAAGACGGTATTTTTCGGGCTTTTTGGTCACAAAGTAGTGTACCTGGTCGGGAAAGCTGATGAAAATATCGCCCCCCTCAAGGTGAACCTCCTCCGTGTCGGCATAGCCGATGGTCTCGCCCTCAAGGATCTGAACTATTTCGATGTGATAATGAATATGCGGACTGCAATGGAGCTGGGAACGGTAATTCTTATCTCCGCGGCAGTAAAAATCTGTTGATTGGTTTTCGTATACTGCTGCCATGGTTACCCCCAATATTTTTTATCAAGACTGCGAAGGGTGATCGCCTCCGCAATGTGGTTTGCTTCGATGCGCTCGGATGCGGCAAGGTCTGCGATCGTGCGCGCCATTCGCATAACGCGGTCGTGGCCGCGCGCCGAAAGACCGAGTCGGTCGTAAGCCATTCGCATGACCTCGACCGCCTGATCGGTCGGGTTGCAGGTCTTGCGGATGCCCGCGGCGTCGAGCTGAGCGTTCGAGAAGATACCAAGCCCCGAAAGACCCTCCGCGGCAAGTCTTCTCCGCATAAATTCGCGCGCGGCGATGACTCGCTCGCGGATCTGCGCCGAGGTTTCGGTACTTTCGCTTCGCGCCGAGATCTCGTCATAGGAGAGGGAGGGGAGCTCGATTTGAATGTCGATTCGGTCAAGCAGAGGACCGCTGATCTTGGATATGTAACGCTGGACCTCGCCCTTGCCGCAGGTGCATTTGCGTGTCGGATGACCGAAAAATCCGCAACGGCAGGGGTTCATCGCCGCCACAAGCATAAAGGTGCAGGGGTAGGTGACTCGCCCGAGTGCACGGGTGATGGTCACGCGCCGGTCCTCGAGAGGCTGGCGGAGGTTGTCGGTGATGGATTTCGGAAATTCGGGGAGCTCGTCAAGGAAGAGGACTCCGTTGTGCGCAAGCGAGATCTCGCCCGGCTTCGGATTTGCACCGCCGCCGACGAGGGAGACCGCCGACATCGTGTGGTGCGGCGAGCGGAAGGGGCGCGCGGTCAAAAGAGAGGAGCCCTCGGGCAGAGTGCCCGCAACCGAGTGGATCTTTGTCGTTTCAATAGCCTCGTCAAAGGTGAGCGGAGGCAAAATGGTCGGCAGGCGCTTTGCGAGCATTGATTTTCCCGTGCCGGGAGGGCCGATGAGAAGAATATTGTGCCCGCCCGCGGCGGCGATCTCCATCGCGCGCTTTGCGGCAAGCTGACCCTTGACGTCGGAAAAGTCGATCCCGCCTGCGTAGGCATCCTCGAAGGAGTGCGCATCGGGCGTAACGGGAGTCATCGCATTTTTGCCGTTGAGGTGATCGACGATGTCGCGGATGTGGTGAACGGCGTAAACCGTGATACCCTCGACAGCCGCCGCCTCGCGTGCGTTTTCGGCGGGAGCGTAAAACTCGCGGAAACCGTCGCGCTTGGCATCGGCGCACATCGAAAGCACGCCGTGAACGGGTCGCACCTCGCCCGTCAGCGAAAGCTCGCCCGTGAAGCAGCGTCCCTCAAAGGTCACGCCCTGCATAACCGTGCCGCCGCAGCGAAGAATGCCGAGAAGAAGCGGCACGTCAAAAGCCGAGCCCTCCTTGCGGCGGTCTGCGGGGGCAAGATTTATCGTGAACGAGGCATCGGGCCAGGAGTAGCCGCTGTTGAAGCAGGCGGACTTGATGCGGTCCTTCGCCTCACGCACAGCCGTGTCGGGCAGTCCGACAAGCTGAAAGGACGGCTCGAGCGTGGGAAAACTGTCAACTTCTATCGTAACGCGAAAGCTTTCAATGCCCGAAAGCGCCGCGCTGTAAACTTTTGAGATCATTTTGATACCTCAATTACTTTTTCTTTCTGAAAACGAGAAGCTTTGAGAGAATATAGTTGAGCACGGTGACAAGAACGACCGAAATGCCCGTTGCGATGAGGTCGGCATCAAATGTAAGAATGAGTTTGAAGGGCTTGTAGCCGAGAAGGGTGAGAAGCGGAGGCACGCCAACGCCAAGACCGAGTTCGACAAAGTAGGTGAAAACGCGCGAGAGGGTAAATTCGCCAAACTGAACGAGAACGGCGCGCTTGCCGCTGACCTTGTCCTGAAAAACCCAGCTCTTGTTGGTGAAAAAGGCGAAGATAACGCCCGCAACCCATCCGATCGAAACGGCAACCGTGCGAAGAACTGCCGCTTTGCCGCCCTCGGCGGAAAGATCAATGCCGAGAATGGGCGAAAAACCGTAGATGATTCCAAGTCGAATGCCGTAAGCAACGGCGGTGGTCATCAGTCCGACGATGATGTAAACGATTATCTCGCGGTATTTTTTGAATAATTCTTTCATTTCAATTCCTTTTTTGCCGCTTCGATGAAGGCTTCAAAGATCTTCTTCGCGGGCGTGTCTGTTTTGACTAAATATTCGGGGTGCCATTGAACGGCAAGGAAGAAGCGGTCGGACTTGACTGCAGGCTCGATGGCTTCAACGGTACCGTCATCGGCAACCGCGGAGGCAACAAAGTCGGGCGCAACCGCTTTTACTGCCTGATGGTGGAAGGAATTCGTCTTGACCTCGTTCTCGCCGACGATCTCGTGAAGGAAACTGCCCTCCAGAATTTTCGCCGTGCGGAGATTGACTGCGCCCTTTTCCTCCTGGCGGTGACCGTCGATGTGCTGATAAAGGCTGCCGCCGAATGCGACGTTGAGAAGCTGCTCTCCGCGGCAGATGCCGAGAATGGGGCGGGAGTCATTTTTCAGAAGCTCCGCAAGCGCAAGCTCGAAATCGTCGCGCAGGGGAGTGGTCTGGACGTTATCAAAGGCGATCTCCTCGCCGTAGTGCTTGGGATCAACGTCGTCGCCACCCGCAAAAAGCACTCCGTCGCAGAATTCAAGGAACTTTTTGGCGTCCTCTTTTCCGCCGTTGTGGGGCATAAATACGGGAATTCCACCCGCCCCGAGGACGGCGTCAAAGTAGTTGCGTCGCATTTTTATAAAAGTATCCGACATCGAGGAGGTGATCCCGATGACGGGTCTGTTATCTCTGTTCATAGTCTTACTCCAAAACGATTTTTGTAATCTCTGTGGGGTTGTTTACGCGCGGAATGATGTGCCTTTCGGTAGAAAGACCCGCCGATACGATCAGATCCGAGTTTCCGAGCTCAAACAGTCCAAGTGCGTATTTCGGGAAAAAGCCCGAATTTGCCCCGTAAACGGGACCAAGGAAGGGAAGAATGACGTGTCCGCCGTGCAAATGACCCGAAAGAACGAGCTCGGGCTCGTATCCCGCGGGATGGATCGCGTCGGTGAAGGACGCGGGGCGGTGCTCAAGCAGAATGCGGAAGGAATCACTCGCGCAGAAATCCGAAAGGAATCCCTCGACAGAGTCGGCACTCGGCTTTGCGGTCGCGGCGGAATTCGGCGTGTAAAGCCCGCCAAGGCGCAGGGCGTTGCCGCGTATCTCGAGGTCAACGTAATCGCGCTCAAGCAGGATCGCACCCTCGTTTGTGATGCGCTTGACGGCATCGCTCTCGTGAAGTCCGATGCGCTCAAGCTCGTGGTTGCCGAGCGAGTAATAAACGGGCGCGATCTTGCAAAGCTCCTTGACCACCGCCGCCGTGACGAGAATATCCTCGCCCGTTTCGTGGTGATGGTTTATCATATCTCCGCAAAGAAGGATGAGATCGGGCGCGATCTCGCTGATTTGCCCGATCAGCGTCGGATGCTCGCAACCGTGAAGGTCGGAGAGCATAACGAGCGTCACGGGAGAGGAAATTTTGTCGCTTTCGATCACGTATTCCCTGACCACGGGCGGATCGGCGTTGATCCTGACCCCGATAACAAGCCATCCTTCAATTATTATGACCAAAAGCAAGAGCAAACACCCAAGCGACTTTCCCACCCGCCTGAAAAAATACAAAATATATTCCATTAATAATAATCTACTTTTTGAGCGCAGCGAAAAAAGTTACCTTCAACTAGCAACTTGCAACTTTTACTCCATATAAAGCTTATTCGGCTTCGGATATCCCTCGGGGTCCTTGAGATAGATGTTGAACTCGCGCCAGATCGTGTCCGCTGCCTCCTCGGGGGAGATGTTCGAGGTGCAAAGAACGAGGTCGTAGTTGTTCAGATCGTGGTTGTCAACGCCGTAAAATTCCTTGTAGCGAAGGCTTTCCGACTGCATACGCGCAAGGATCTTTGCCTCTGCGTCTGCGGCGTCCTTGTATTCCTCAACGTTTCCGCGGCTCGAGTCGCCCATGATTCGCTTGACCGAAACCTCGATTGGCACGTAAAGGTAGACCTTGAAGGAATTCTCGGCGAAATGCCAAGCCATGCGCGAGTCAAAAAGGATCTTGTCATCGCGGCGCTCGCGTGAGACCTCGGTGGTCTTGTTGTCGATCATATAGTCGGCAGAGCGGTCATTTTCGCACATTTTGTTGAATTCCAGCGCACTCATTCCGCGCTCTTCTGCAAGCGCGCGCATAATTGCGCCGGTATAGTAATGCTCAAAGCCGTATTTGGGGCAAAAGATCTTGGCAAGTGTGCTTTTTCCGCTTCCAAGTCTGCCTGCAAGTGAAATATGCATTGTGAATCTCCTATGTAATTAATTCCAATTGTAAAACTGCGTTTTACAATTGAGCTTTTATGTTCTTGCGAGTTTACGCAGATATTCCGCGCGAGCCTCGTCTGCGATCTGCGAGCGGCGCACCTTGCGCGATGAGGTTGCATTGAACTCCTCGCGGCGGGTCACAAAGAAGTGGATCTTCTTGTAAGGCTCGCTCAGGCGGTTGACATCGTCGATCGCGCGGCTGAATTCGGCATCGACCTGCCCGCGCGAGAAATGCTTGCCGTAGATTGTCTCGAATTCGGAGATCTCGGGGCGAAGAACGGCAACGATGTCGTAATCCTCGCGTGCCTCGTTGACGTAGCCGACAACAACAGCCTGGCTTACAAAGGGATTGCGGCAAAGAAGCTCCTCGAGCTCCTCGGGAAATATGTTTTTGCCCGAAGCGGTGACGAATGCGTTCTTTTTCTTGCCCGAAATGTAAAGGAATCCGTCACGGTCAAGATGACCGAGGTCGCCTGTGTAAAGCCAACCGTCGCGCACGGCGGGGTTTGCGCCCTCGCCGACAATGCCCGCGTGGATATTTTCGCCCTTGTATCTGATCTCGCCGATGCCGTCGCCGCCGATGTCGTAAATATCAAGCACACCGTCGGGCACGCAGATGCCGACAGAGGTATCGTTGTAGGCAAAGTCGGAGCAGATCGAAATGAGGGGCAGGTTTTCGCTCAGACCATAGCTCTGCGCGGTGCGGAAGCCGAACTCGCGCAGTCCTCGAATGATCTCGGGATCGGCGATCGTACCGCCCGAAACGAAAAGACGAAGTCTGCCGCCGAGGGAATCGTGGATCTCGCTGAAAACGCGCTTTTTGAGCGAAATGCTCGAGCCCGTCAGCTTGATAGCCGCGCGCACGCGCTTTTCGCTGCCTTTTTTGTGAATGTTGTTCTTTATCTTGCGGTAGATCGTTTCAAGCAGATAGGGCACGCAGACCATAACCGTCGGTCTGACTTCCTGAATATTTCTCGAAATATATCGCAGTCCCTCGCAAAAAGCAACGCAAGCGCCCGAAATGAGGGGATAAAGAAATCCGCAGGTCATCTCGTAGACGTGGTACAGTGGGAGAACCGAAAGAAAGACGTCCTCGGGGAAGCAGAGCAGGGTCTTTGTCAGCTCGCCGAGGTCAAAGCAGATGTTTTTCTGCGAAAGCATAACGCCCCTTGCCTCGCCCGATTGATTCTTACCCCAGCTGATAACGGCAAGGTCGCCCTCGTCGATCGAAAGGCGCAGATAATCCGTGTTGCCGCAGGCAAGCTTCGCCGTGCCCTCTTCGATAAGAGCCTCAAGGCTGTTGAAGGAGAATTTTTTGATGTCGATCGGGGCAACGTTGTCCTCAAGCCTCGGCGAATAGAAGATAGCTGCGGCGTCGGTTTTCTCCGCTATCTTCGCAAGCTCCGCGGAGTCGATGTCCTTGTCAACGGTGACGGCTACCGAAAGACCGCAGGTCGCCGCAAGGAATACGGTCGCCCATTCAAGGCAGCTTTCGCCGTAAATGATGACCTTTTTGCCGTAAAATCCGCGCTCGAGCAGCTCGGTGCCAAGACCTTCAACCTTGTAAAGGAGCTCGGCATAGCTGATCTCGCGGTAGGATCCCGCGAATTTCTGCATGATCGCGGTCCTCGCGCTGTAACGGCGAGCCGACGCGCGAATCGCGGCGCGGATGGTTTCTATTCTTTTTCCGTCATGGTATTTGATCGGTAATTTCATTTTGAAGTCCTCACGAAAGTGATTTTGCAAGAGTGAGTGCGATCTTCGCCGCGCGGTCTGCGGAAAGTTTTACGAAGGTGGGGAAGTCCATTTCAGCCTCGCCGTCCGCCGAGTCCGACATCGAGCGAAGGACGGAGAATTTCACCGAGTAAAGACGGCAGACCTGCGCGATCGCCGCGCCCTCCATCTCGCAACAAAGTGCCTCGGGGAAGGCGGAAAGAATGTCCTCGCGTGCCTCATTGCTCGAAACGAACTTGTCGCCCGTTGCAACCACTCCGCGCTTGACCTCGAATTCACCGCCCGAAACTTCGCGCGCCGATTTTTCAAGAAGAGCGGAAAGCTCGCAGTCGGCGGGCATAACGATCTCGGAGGTCGAATCGGGATAGAAGATCGAGCCGCGTTTGTCGCCGAGCGCGCCGTATTCAAGGTCGTATTCAACGCAGGAGTCGGCAATGATGACATCGCCGACGGTGATTCCACGACCGAGCGCACCCGCAACACCTGTGTTGAGGATGTATTCGGGCGCAAATTCAAGGATCATAGCGGCGGTGCAGACCGCGGCGTTGACCTTGCCGACGCCTGCTCGGGCAATGACGGTGGGCGTGCCCGAAAGAGTGCCCGTGAAGTAGGTGTGCTTGCCGATCTTGCGGCTTTCTTTGTGCTCAAGGAGCGACTGGAGAAGCTCAACTTCGCTCTCCATCGCTCCGATAATTCCAAGTTTAGTTTTCATAATTATATACCCGATCTTCCGCCCTCGTATTCAAAAGTGGGAAGAGTGCCCGCGCGGCGGAATGCGTCAAGCACTTCAATGTATTTTTTCGCCTCGTCCTTTGCCGCCTTCAGCGAAAGCGCGCGGAAGTTGCCGCATTCGCGTCGTGCGGCTCCGGGCATTTTGCCGTCGTGTGCAAGGATATTGTCAAGAGCGGTACAAAGCGCGGCGAAATTTTCTGCATTCTTCTCGGTTCCGCCCGACATCAGCAGGTAAAAACCGGTCCTGCACCCCATGGGACCGACGTAAATGACGCGGTCTCCCGCCTCACCCGAGCGCATATAGGTCGCAAGCAGATGCTCAAGCGAGTGCGCGGCGAGGGGAGTGATGTAGTCGCCCGCGTTGGGGCGCCGCATACGAAGGTCGTATGTAACTATGTCGCCGTCAATACGGCTGACGTAAATACCGCGCTCGAGGCGGTCGTGGTCAACGGTGAAAGAGGAAATTTTCTTCATCAGTAGCGTACCTTTGTGATAACGGTATGTGCGGAGTTGTAGTTGCGGCAAAGCTTGAGCATCTTTTCGGTCGCCTCGAAATAGAATACGCATCTCTTGCCCTCGGGGGTCTCAAAAGCGGCGTAGTACTTGTCGGGGGAATCGACGGTGGAAACAGCCGAGTATGTAACTTCGGGATCGTACTGCTCAAGCATAGCAAGGAAATCGCCGTCGGTCGCGGGCGCGATCTTGAGGCAATCCTTGATAGCGAAATTGAGCATTTCCTTGCGCGAACGTTTGCCGTGAATTACGGAGAAGGTGACTCTTCCCGAGGTGACGGAATATTCGTATTCGGGCTTTGTGTATTTCCAAGTGAAGTAAACGAGCATCCATTCGGTAACTACAACAAGCGCAAAGAGCTGGAAGAGTTGAATAATAAACAGGATCGCCATAAAAATGACGGGGTAAAGAATGTAGAGCGCAAAAAATGCGATCTTCATAAGACGGAATTTGCCCTCGGCCTTCTGCTCGACGGTGTATTCGTAGGTTGAAGTGAAATCGTTATTCATCGGATAAACCTCCGTTATTATATAATTAATTTAATTATACTATATCTTGCAAAAAAAATCAATACCCGAAAGGACAAAAAATGAAAAAATGCCCCGAAAACTTGAGTTTTCGGGGCGAAATCAGGACAAATATTGCGGTAGTTATGAATGATTAGCTTTTATAGGGTGAAGGAGCGAAAACCTCCCGCAAGGGGAGGTTTTACTCCTTCCAAGCGGTCGGCAGGGGCGCCGCCAGTTTGAAACGCATTGGAGGTTTCGCGCGGCTCTGTCGGTTTTCCGAAGGAAAATGGAGGCGTGAGCCGACAAGACAGAGTCGACTTTTGCCGAAGGCAAATATGTCTGCGGACGGCGACTTAAGGCTCTGCCTTAAGAATTCGCGAACTTTTGAAAAAGTTCGATCAAAACTTTCCGATGCTGTTGACTTTTGTTAAGATGGAAATTTCCGCGTGCGGAAATTCACCATTAACTTCGCCGCAGGCGAACCTTAACTCGGGCGTAGCCCGAACTTAACTTGCGCGAAGCGCAATCATAACTCACGCGAAGCGTGACCTTAACTCGCGCGAAGCGCGACAGACTCATTTCCCCACACAGAACCTCGAAAATATCCCATCCGCAATATCCGCTCCCACCGCTCCGTGTCCTCTTCCGTCGAGCTCGCAAAGTCTTGCGGCTGCGTCCTCGAGGCAAACTCCCGCAACGTCGGGCGGGAAGCCTTCAGTGAGCGAGGAAAGTGCCTCGCCGAGTGCGTCGATCACGCGCAGAAGTGCGTCGTGCTGGCGTGCCGATGAGATAACGGCGTCGCGTTCGGTGTCAAGCTCGCCGTCGATAAAGAGGCGGTTGATAAGGTTCTCAAGTTCCTCGCATCCCTTGCCGCTCTTGACCGAAAGCGTTACGCAAAGCTCAAATCGCGAGGCGAGTGCGACTGCCTCTTCGTTGCGTTCAAGGTCGGATTTTGTCAGAATGGCAATAACCTTACCGCCGTGCGACGAGAGCTTTTCCGCAAGTGCAACATCGTCCTCGGAGGGGGCTCGCGAGGAATCGATCAGAAAGAGCACGAGCTCCGCCGAGTCGATCTTTTCCTCCGCGCGGCGAATGCCGATGCGCTCGACCTCCTCAGCCGTTTCACGCAGACCCGCGGTGTCACAGAGGAGAAGCGTGACGTCGCCGTAGGAGACCGTCGCGGTCAGAATATCGCGCGTTGTGCCCTCAATGTCGGTGACGATCGCCTCGTCCGAGCCGACGAGAAGGTTATAAAGCGTGCTCTTGCCTGCATTCGTTCTGCCGCAGATGACGGTGGGGATACCCTCGGCAACCGCTCTGCCCGTCGAATAGGTCGCGGCGAGCTTCTTTGCCGATGCGATCAAAGCCGCAAGGCGCCGGAGTACCTCGTCGTCCGAGATCGAGCCGAGGTCTTCCTCGGGGAAGTCCACGCGGGCGTAAATATCCTCAAGAAGCGTGGTGATCTCGCGGCGCAGGGTGTCGCAAGCCGTGGAAAGCGCACCGCTCATACCTCCGCGCGAGAGTTTCAGCTGTGCTTCGGTGCCCGCGTCGAGGAGCATTCCGAGTGCCTCTGCCTCGGGGAGCGAAAGCTTTCCCGCGGCAAACGCGCGGCGAGTGAACTCACCCGCCTCGGCACGTCTTGCACCCGCCGCAAGCGCGGCTCCGAGGACAGCGCGTGTGACAAGGATCCCGCCGTGACAGCAGATCTCAACCGTGTCCTCGCCCGTGAAGGAATTAGGCGCGGCAAAGCGCGTGTAAAGCCCCGTGTCGATGCGCTTCCCGCTGTCAGGGTCAACGATCTCACCGAAAAGCGCGGTTCGGGGAGCACTTTCGGAGGGGATCTTACCGTTTATTCTCTTAAAAATTCTGTCGCCGACGGCATTCGCCTCGGGACCCGATATACGAACGAGCGCCACGCCGCCTTTGCCTTGAGGGGTGGAGATGGCGGCGATCGTGCTGAAATCTGTTTGGAAAGGCATAGTTTTTACCTCGTAATATTTATTGAAGTGTAAAGTGAAAAGTGTAAAGTGTAAAGTTAAGGAGAATTTCCTCGCTTTGCTCGGAAATTTTAAT
>JAFQGP010000035.1 GCA_017415485.1 Clostridia bacterium | reverse complement strand
CGTATATAATCAATTCCGGTTTCCGCCTTCCCTACCGCCTCATTCAGCTTGGCTGAGACTGTGCCGTTAGGCGTATAAAGGTAAAATACGTTATGATTATACGCGTTCTTTGCCTCGATAATATCTCCAAAAGCCGAGCCAAAGATGGTACTCATAAACACGATAACTGCCGCGAATAGAGCCATACAGCCGCGCAAAACCCTTTTACCCTTCTTGCGATGCTTGAAATTAGAGGCGTATCCACTCTTGACAGAGGATTTCAGCGAGAACAGATGACCAAAGCGTGTACCGTTTACCGGAGGCAGCTTTGTCATATCGATTCCCTCGCTGACGGCATTGGCGTTTGCCTTTTCCTCGTAAACACCCTCGCGCAGCTTGACCTCGCTGAAATGATCGAGTATTTGTACCTTTTCGGTTCCGATCTCGACGTAAAGTTTGCCACTATGATTGACGATTTTCAGCTTGATGGGCTTTTCGGGAAGCTCTCCGTAATACTCGATCTCCGCACTATCATCCGAGATCTCGCGGCGGCTCAGCTCACCGAGGAAGATATCGTTCTTATCCCTTGCGGCAAACCCGGTTGCCGAGGTGTTTTGCTTGGTTTCGACAACCTTGCCATCCTGCAATTCGATCACCGTATCGCAGTAGTAATCTACGAGATTGGCTTCATGGGTAACGAGCAATACGAGATGATCCCTTGCAATCGCCTTGAGAAGATCCATGATCATAACGGTATTGGCTTCATCAAGGTTGCCTGTCGGCTCATCGGCAAGGATTATGCGAGGATTCTTAACGATTGCACGAGCGATGGCAATACGCTGTTGCTGACCGCCAGAAAGCGTGTCCGGGGTACGCTTTGCGTACTTTTCCATACCCGCGTTGGTAAGAGCAGCCGTTACACGTGCCTCGATCTCATCCTTGTCTGTCATACCGCAGAGACGAAGCGCATCGGCTACGTTATCAAAGCAGGATTCCGCTTTGTTGAGGTTGTAGTTCTGGAAGATGTATCCGATATACTGATTTCGGATAACGTCGGTGTTCTCTCTGATGCTTTGGTTTTCAATGGTCAACGTGCCTTCGGCATACTTATCAAGACCGCCGATGACGTTAAGAAGCGTGGTTTTACCGCATCCGCTCTTGCCGAAAATGGCAACCATACCCTTTTCCGGGAGGTCGAGACTGATATCGTTAATGACGTGAATTTCATTCGAGCGTCCTTTGTTAAAGAACTTGTGTAATCCTTGAATACGAATCATTCTGCGTTACCTCCTTTCAGGGATTTCTTAACGCTCTCGCCAAACAGCTTCTTGATTTGCTTGTAGGTGGTTCTTACCGTCAGAGCGATCATACCGATAAAGATGAGCGCATACTGCCAAGCATAGAGATATACGAAATATTCGTTGAATTTAGGACTCGTGAAGATCAGGAGCGCGGTCAAAGAAACCAGTATAAACGCAGGGATCAGCGAGATCAGCATTCTGACGTACATACCGATTCGAATGACGTTGACCTGAATACCCATCGAACGCATAATAGCCATATCTCCCTTGAAGGCACCAAGCGTTCTGCTTGAGCAAAGGTTTATAAAGAACGCAAGGAACACGATAGCAAGTCCCCAAACAAATCCCATCATAACACAGGCAAGAATGTTAGAAATAACCGTGCCTGCGTCCGGCTCGTAGGTCGTATCGGAAGGAACGGCAATATAACCGTCGTCCTGAAGCTGCTCCGCTGCGTTGTGTGCCGCGCGATCGCTTGAGAAGAAGAGAGATGCCTGCGAATAGGAGTTGGTCAGCACGTTCTCCGCAATCTTGCAAAGATACTCGTCACTGATAATAATGCCATTCCCCTCTCCAACCCATTGATTGAACGTGTTGATCTCCGGCTTTTCTCGTGTGATATCCGCATCAGTAAAGACGTGCTCGAAGGTATAGGTTTTTGTTGATTCCCCGTAATTGTAGTTATACTTGTAATAGGTGGCGATATATCCTATTGAGGTCGAGTAGTTCTCCAATCCCTTAACGTAAGACGCATATTTATCCGAGTCAATATAAATCTTATCTGCGGGCATATCAAAGGACGGGGTTACTTCGTAAAGATCAAAATGAGTTTGAGAGCCATCCTCATTCGTTACTGTCATAGATATATTATAATTTGAGAACTCCATCAGAAAATGGAGCGCGGTTGCCGTGCGGAAGCCCTCCTCGGTAAACAAGCATTCGGGTGTGAGATTGTTATCGTAATAATACTTCACGCCGACGAGCTGATAGGTCGATCTGCCTATCAGAATCTCCGTAACGCTCAAGGCATCCTCTCCAATCGAGGGCTGATAGGAAATCGGCAAATACAGAAGAACTTCATTCTTTGCCTCGGGATAGCGTCCAACGACATCATCACCGTAATTCTTTCCGTAAACCGAGTTAGCCATCGGATATTTCCACTGTCTTTCATCCTCACCGCAAGGAATAACGATGGAATTCATAACCCCTTCGTCAAGAAGCTTGTCAATGTGCAAATAATCCTCTGCGCCGTACTTTTCGGCAAGAGCTTTCAATTCATCATCGGTGAATACTTCTCCGCTCTGCTTAGAAAGAATGAGTCTGCCGTCAATATGATTGAACATATAGTGCGGCTCAAATAGCGCACCTGCCTCTCCGCATAGTGCGGTTACAAGGAAGATGCCCATTGTACCGATCAGCATCAAAAGGCACAGAAAGATCGACAGTCTCGGCTTGGCGGTAAAAATGGTTCTGCCGAGCGTAAAACCGTTCTTGACCTGACGCTTGATCTCTTTCTT
>JAFQGP010000034.1 GCA_017415485.1 Clostridia bacterium | reverse complement strand
TACCGAGCATAGCGTGAAGCAACCGCGAAAGAATGGAAAGAAGATTGAACATAGTAATTCTCCCTAAAAAATGTAGTCAAATTAATTTATTCAATCACTTTCCCGTTTTTGCCTGTCCCCCGGAGGGATTTTTATCCAAATATATTTGCCGCTTGTAAACACTTAATGGCGCTGTATGAAAATTTTAGGTTTACCCCTTGACAAGTTATGTTAAAAGATGATAAAATTAATTATATTTGTTTTATTATTACGCCCGCCCCCTACGGAGGATCATTTGTGATTAAGAAAAGAACCGAAAAGAAATATAAAGATATATTGAAGCGAATGCTTTGCTTTGTCATCTGCATTTGCTCTCTTTTACCCGCGGTGAGCGTTTCGACCGATGCCGCTGTCGATATTCCAACCGCGTCCGACATCGTCAAGCAGATCGAATTTACCTATTCATGGGCAAAAAGGTATACGGGTTATACCACATTCAAAAACTATTGCGCACATTACGTCAACACCCAGCTTCTGTTGCTTGGTATCAACACAAGATACGTCGGCGGAAACGGCAACGACGAGTATGACAACTATAAGGACCTCTCCTACACCGGCGGAGGCAGAAAGATACATAATTACCCCGCAACCAATTCAACCTTCAAGAAAACTCTCGAAAAGATCGCCTCGATGGGTGACGTTGTCACCGACGTTCTTGTTGGCTTCCAATGGACCAGCACGACCGCGGGAAAAAAGTACGGTCACTCTTTCTTAATTCACGGTATCATTGACGGATACGTTTATTTTTCCGATAGCTTCAATCTTACCATCGGCGGAAAGTATTATAAGGAAGGCGCCGCGATAAAGTGCACCATCGACGAGCTCGTTGCATATTACGGCAGGGACAGCGCATATACGCTCGAGGGCCTGATCTGGTTCGAGGACGAAGCCCTGACTGCCGCGATCGGCGGCTCCTCCGGTGACGACATCCCGATCGTCAGCGGTGAAAAAGCGGGTGTTTACAATATTACATACAGCGCCGGTATGCGCCTCCGCAGCGGCCCCGGCGTCGGATATACCTCTCTCGACGTTATGCCCGCAGGCACCGATATCTACGTCACCGAGATCAGCGGCGACTGGGGGTACACCTATTATAACGGCAAGCTCGGTTGGGTCTGCCTGCCTTCGTACACACGCCGAAAGGGCGACCTGCCGCAGTTTTTGGTGGATACCCATCAAGGGGATTCCATCACAGCTAGAAAGGGCTGTGTCACACTCGGGGCTGCCGTCGCAGTTGCAAACAATCCTCAAAAATATACATATACCATAATAGCAACCGCCGATGTCAAGCTGACGACGAATATCGTTATCGGCACGGGCGTGACGCTTTCGCTCGGTTCGTATACGCTTGATATGGGAAGCTATTCGCTGATGTTGCGCGGAGGTACCGTTCGGTCATCAAAGTCGCTCACGGCACTTAAAAACAGCGGAAATATCAGCGAAACATTCAGCAACGGTGAGTATTTCTACACGGCGCATACCGTCGATATGTCGTTCACCGCGATGAATCTCGTCCTTGGCGACAATGTCGCCCTGCGAATGACCGCAAGAGTAGACGGCCTGTCGGATATGAAGGATCCCAAGGTTTATATGATCGTTACCGACAGCACGGGCATCAGCTCCGAGCATCCCGCGGAATCCGCGAAAGACGGCTGCTACGTGTTCACCTCCAACGAAATTCCCGCGCGTAAGATGGGCGAGCCGCTTATCCTTCAGATATGCGTCAAATCGAGCTCTCTCGGAAGTGTAGGCGAAATCAGAAGCAGCGGCTATGTCTGCTCCCCCGCGGATTATGTAAAGGCAAGCTACGGCGTTGGCGAGCGCTTTGATAACCTGCTCGCATCCATGCTCAATTACGGCAGCGAAGCGCAGACTTATTTTAACTACAATTCTTCTTCTCCCGTCAACAAGATACTTCCTTCGGATAAACGCAAAGTGTCGAATGATTCCTCGCTTCTTATCCGCGCAAACGCCGCGCCTGTTGTCGATTATAATTCAACTGCACACATAACATCGGCACAGCTCGTTCTTCTCGATAACGTCGCGCTCCGACTGCATTCAAGCGGCGACTCGGGCGACGCAAAGCTTACTCTGCTTGTTTGGAGCGAAGCCGATTATCTTGCGCTTCAAAAGAAGGCAGATGCGGCAGGTAAGGATATTTCCGATTATCTTGTCAAGGGCAATCAGACTTATTCGCTCGCTGACGAGGAAGGCTCCTTCACACTCGAAGATATCCCCGTCAAGAAATTCGCAGATACCTATTATTTCAAACTTTGCTAGACGGATGGCAGTAAGGTTCTTTATGATTACGTCTTCTCTTACAGCGTGACCTCGTATTGCGCCGATAAGGTTGAGGACGGAGTCGCCGAGGACATCGACCCCCTCTGCCTTGCAATTGCAGAATACTCCGCTCGCGCAAGGGAGTATTTCGGATATAAGATCAACGGATAATTTCATAACAAAACAAGCCGACTCGCGTGAGTCGGCTTGTTTTGTTATATTTGATTTACGAACCGAAGTTGGTCTCGCCAAAGATCTTTGCGAAAGCCTTCGGGATATCGGTGTTGTCGATAACGTCCTTGTTGATAAGCTCAGCCGCGCCGTCGCCGAGAGCGAAGACGGGAACGTTCTTGTTGGTGTGGTTATCGGAGTTGTAGATGTAGTCGCCGTTTGCCTTCTGGGAAAGGTTTCCGCAGTCGTGGTCAGCGGTGATAACGAGCATTACGTCGCCGCGGATCATGGTGTAAGCGATTGCATAAGCAATAGCCTTGTCGTAGTTCTTAACGCTTGCGGTGGTCTTGGAAAGATCGTTGTTGTGCGAGTTCTTGTCGATATAAGCTTCCTCGATCATAATGAAGAAGTTGCTGTTATCGGAAGATATTACAGAAAGTGCCTCACGGGTATAAACAGAAAGGTCTACTCCATTGTTCTTTGCCGCTCCGTAGGTGTAATCGACCTTTCCTTCAGAAATGAGCTTGTCGATCTGTTTCTGGAGTTCTGCGGTTGCGTTACGGTCGGGATAGTGGCAGAGGTATCCGCCTGGGGTTGCACCCGTGATCTTATCGGTGGTAACAACTGCAGTCTTTGCGCCGGTGGAGTGAGCAAGCTCACGGATGTTCTGCTTTTCCTGCTTCTTGTGGTTTACGCCAAGATAGCTGTTAACGGTCTTGTAACCACTCGAAAGAGCAGTTGCGGATGCAGCGGAGTCGGTATAAGCCTTGCCGCTGTGAAGAACGGAATAGGAAGCGGTGGTGCATTCAGCCTTGTAGGGAAGGGTATCTGCAACAAATTCCTTGATTACGCCGGTATCGATTGCTGCAGCAAAGTGAACTGCGCTCATACCGTCGCCGATCATCATAATGCCCGAGGTAGCCTTCTTGAAGGTGTAGGTTGCGGCAGCGGGAGCGGTGGGAAGGTTGGTTACGTCAACCGCCTTGCCGTCTGCCTTGAAATATTCGTTGATAAGCACGCCCGCAGCGCCTGCAACCATGCGGTGATCGCCCTGAAGGACTACCTTTGTTCCGGAGATGGAAAGAGAATACTTGTCGGTGCCGAGGTCGATGCCGATGTTGGATGCGGCACGGTTGGTGTTGCCGAGGAGAAGCTCATACTGAGTTTCAGCCTTGGAGTCGTCGATGACCTCAAGCTGAACGCCTGCGTTATCGTAGATATAATCAGAAATAGCAAGCGCGGTGTAATATGTAACGAGGTCGCCTGCCTTGGGGTAAACGATCTTGTATTCGGAAAGAGGAGTGCCCGCGATGGAGATGCTTCCCATGGGGTACTGGTAAGCTACGACTTCGAGGTGATGCTCGTTGAAGGTGATCTTCTTATCGGTGGTGTTGATGTAATTTTCGATGAAGTAATTGACAGCATCGCCTACGCCCTTGTCGGTGCCGGCGGTGATGACGATTCGTTCGTTCTCAAACGCGATGGCAAAATCCTTTGCCTTGATCTGTGCAAGAACATTTGCAGTCTCAGTGCGGTTGGTCTTACCGACAAGGATCTCCTTCGCGGTCTCGGGAAGACCGTCGGATTCCCTGTACCAGTCATCGGAAAGCTTAAGATCTACGCCAAATGCTTCGTTAAGAGCGTTCTTGAGATCTTTCGCTGCTTCAATGGTAACGTCGATGCTTTCATTCTTAACCTTTTCGGGTCTGCAAACGATGTAGTCCTTGAGAATGTCCGCCGTCAGTTCAATGGAAACGTCGGCTTTTTCGGTGACCTCTGCGGTCGTGTCGATGACTTCGGGAGCGGTCGTCTCAGCGCCCTCGCCCCCCGCGCATCCGACAAGTCCGAAGATCATAATGAATGCCAGCAGGAATGCTGTGAATCTTTTTGTCATAATAGTTCCTCCGTGGATAAATTTAGATGAAATAATTATACATCAATCCCGGCTTCAAGGTGTGAACAAATGGTAAAAAATGCGTTTTCAAAATCACAAAATATTCACACAAAAAACAGATTGAAAGAATAATTGGATAAATTTTCCCATATGTCCAACTTCGACCTTTTTTTCACGCGAGGTGTGTTATCATTTTTTCAGTAACTTCAAAGGATGTGAAAATATGAAGAACAGAAGGATACCGCGCGATAAGATGAAGCCATATGAACGCTTCGGCGGCTTTTGGGGAGATTTTGCGGGTACTTTGCGAACGAAGATCCGCGCGGCGGGGAAGGAATACAGTAGGGGACTTTTTTTGCGTGGACTTGCTCTCGGTGCGGCGGGATTTATGCTCCACGGTGCGGAGCTTTACTTTTCGGCATCTCCCCTCGGTGCGGCATGGCTTTGCGCCGCGCCCGACGGAATACCCTATATTTTGACGGGTGTGCTTCTTTCCGCATTGCTTCGCGGAGAGGAAGCACTTGTGTTTTCTTTGAGCGCAGTCTTTGCCGTGGCATTGCGCGTTGTGGTCAGATGCGCCATTGAGCCTCCGAAGAACGAAAGATTGAGCGAAGCCCTCTTTTCCGAAAGCCTGTATCTGCGAATGGCAACCTCGGCGGTCGCGGCATTTGCAGTCGGATTTTACAGAATATTCGTCGGCGGTTTTTACGTTTACGATCTCTGCGGATGCATAGCTTCAACGGTGATAGCACCCGTCGCAACGGCACTTTATATGCCTCTTTTTGAAAAAAACGAGGATCAACTGCCCGAGCCCGGGAGCACTGCGGGAAAATTGCTTTCCGAATCATCCTATTTTGCCTTGATCTTCTCGCTGACTCTCGCCGCCCGAGGTATCGAATTCGCGGGTTTTTCTCCGCTTCATATTGCGGTGACCACTTCGATCCTTTATACAGTGAGAACAAAAGGAGCCGCAAGAGGAATCATTGCGGGTGCATTGTGCGGTGCTGTCGGCGGCTTTGAGTATTTTGTCACCTATGCCATAGGAGCAGCAGGCGCGGCTCTGTTTATGAATCTTTCGGTCCTCGCCGCAGGAGTTGCCATTCCGATCTGCGGTGCTTTTCGCTCGCTTTTCTTTTCGGATGCCGAGGGATTTATTTTGCTTTTTCCATCACAGGTCGCGGGACTTGCGCTATTTTGCTTGATCTCTCTTTTTGGCGAAAGGATGGATTTCCTTCATCAAAAAGTCGAATCAACCGCTCCTCCCGCTGCAAATCCGGTTGATAGCAGAGAACGGATGCGTGAGCTTTCCGCAGCTTTTTCGGGGCTTGCCGAAAGCTTTTCCGAACTCGCCTCAAAAAGACGCCGTCCGACAGAGGGAGAGCTGCGCGCCGCTTGCGATACCGTTTGCGACAAGGTATGCATAAAGTGCCCGAACAGAAATCTTTGCTGGAATCTTGAATATGCTTCAACTCTTGATATTATATCAAAGATCTGCTATTCTGTTGCCACACACGGATTCGTTGAAGCCTCCGACTTGCCCGAATATATGCGCCGCCGTTGTCCGTCGATAGAAGAGATTACAGACGGTGTCAACCGTGCCGCAACCGACCTTGTCCGCGAATGCCTTGAGGATGGCAGACTTTCGGGCTTTTCGGCGGACTACCGCGCTGTTTCGGCTGCACTTGCGGAGGCTGTTGCCGAGGACGCAAGAGAAAACAGCGAGGATCTTGAAAGAACAGAAAGAGTTGGAAAAATCCTTGCATCAGCGGGAGTCAGATATTCATCCGTCAGCGTTGTGGGAAAAAGGCGAATAGTTATCAGAGCGGAAAACGTCAATCTCTCCCGTGCCTCACTTAAGGCATCACAGCTGAGAAAGGAGCTCGAGCGGGCTCTTGACTGTATGCTGAGTCCGCCGACTCTCACCCCGTCGGGCTCGGGGATATCGCTTGAATTTTTCAGCAGACGAAAATTTTCCGCATCCTTCGGTGCGGCGCGCTCTGCGGCACAATCTGGCGACCCTTGCGGAGATAATATATGTACCGTTGATAACGGCGACGATTACTTTTACGCCGTGATCTGTGACGGTATGGGGCAGGGAAGCCGCGCGGCTTTTGCCTCGTCCGCCTCGATCGGATTTCTCAAACAAATGCTTGAAGCTAAAATGAGCGTCGAGACCTCACTTTCGGTGCTGAATGCCTGGCTGCGCGCCGACCGCGAGGAATGCTCGGTCAGCATCGATATTCTCAAGATCGATCTCTTGAGCGGAAAGAGTGCGATCTATAAAAGCGGCGCCGCCCCGAGCTTTTTGCGCCGCGGCAGAGATGTGTTTCCCATTGAAGCCGAGGGATTCCCGATCGGTATCCTCAAGCAGACCAACGCCACGCGCACAGATCTCGATCTCTCGGACGGCGACGTCATTTTGATGGGCTCGGACGGGATAGATCCCGACGGACGTATCGTCTGCGGCGACGAGGTCTGGCTTCTCGATATTCTCGAAAGTATCGATCCGCAAAGAAACGAAAGTACTACTCTCGCGGCAAAGCGCACCGTCAGCGCCGCAAGGCAAGCGGGCAGCTCGGACGACGTTTGCGCGCTCTACGTTACCCTCAGAAGCGAGCCTTTCGAGGAAGAATAATTACGTTTTTGGTTGACAACTGCTCCCGAAAATGCTATAATTAAGCTAATAATTTATTTTTAAGGAGCAGACAAATGATCATCTCAACAGATAACAGCGTAATGCGCTATGCCTTTGGCGACAAGGAATCCATCAGAATGTGCAAGGAAGCGGGATTTGACGGCATCGACTACTCGCTTTTCAAGATGAAGCCCGATAACGACATCCTCAATCTTCCCGATGAGGAGCGCAAGGCTCTTGCTTATGAGCTTCGCAACTATGCGGAAAAGATCGGCATTTCCTTCCCCCAGGCTCACTCGGATTTCGAGACCCGCTACGGCGAGATCGGAAATTCGGTTCATTACAACAACCTCCTTCGCAGCCTTGAATTTGCTTCCTGGATGGGTATCCCCCAGATCGTTGTTCATACCGTAAAGTACGGCATCCCCGAGGATGACGATTTCGACGTTTACGCATATAACCGCCCCTTCTTCTCGGATCTCATTCCGATCGCGGAAAAGCTCAACCTCAAGATCGGTATGGAAAACCTCTTCCACAAGAAGCCTAACGGAAACTATAACTACGTCGGCGTTCTCGGCACCGCAGAAGAGATGAACACATACCGCGATTCCTTCAATACCGACGTTTTCGTCACC
Source organism: Clostridia bacterium (assembly GCA_017415485.1). Lineage (GTDB taxonomy): Bacteria > Bacillota > Clostridia > Oscillospirales > CAG-272 > CAG-390. Next base: position 19,992 of record JAFQGP010000034.1, on the reverse strand, counting down.
TGCTGTGACGTCGGACACGCCGCAGTCGTAGGCGTTGATCCCGCAGAGTTTATCCGCGGAATGTCGAAGGACAAGCTCACTATGCTCCATATTCAGGACACCGATAATAAGGCCGACAAGCATTGGCTCCCCTATATGGGCAAACACGATTGGAATGCTATCACCTCCGCACTTGCTGAGATCGGATATGAGGGAAATATGAACCTCGAGGTACTCCATTTCTATGACAGATTCCCCACAAAAGAGCTTATGCAGTCCGCACTCTGCCACGCCGCAATGGTAGCACGCCACCTTGCAGACGAGGTCGAGGCGAAGAAGGCTGCACTTGCAAAGTAAAATGATTTACGGAGACGGCAAACACAACGATACCCTCGCCATACAGGCGATGCTTGACGGCTGCGGCATTGTCACCATCGACAAGCCGGGCACGTATCTCATCAGCAAAACTCTGATCATTCACTCCAACACCCGCTTCATTTTTTCCCCCGGCGCAAAACTCCTTGCCGCCCCGCTTTCACGCTGTGCTCTTATTGAAAACGAGCATTTTGCCGGTGGCGGACGCGACGAGAACATCGAGATCGTCGGCGGTATCTGGGACGGTAATTGCGACGAAATGGGGCTTGACGGAGAATACGAAGCCCGCCACAGACTTGATGACCCCTATAGCCCCGAGCTTTTCAAGGGCAAGCTGATGCGTTTTGCACACGTTGATCGTATTATGCTGACAGGTCTGACCGTGCGAAATCCCGTCAGCTACGGCATTCAGATCGGCGACGTCCGGGGCTTTGTGACCCGTGATATTTTCTTTGATTATAACTGGCATTTCGGCACGACCGACGGCGTGCACATCAACGGCCCCGCGCGCGACGGCGTGATCGAAAACCTTTGCGGTACAACAAATGACGATCTTGTGTCGCTCACCACTTATGACGAGCCCCACGCCGAAATTTCTCTCGGTGATATCGAGAATATTTACATTCACAATATCACTGCGATCAACGGTTTTTCGGGAGTCCGATTGCTCTCGGGTGAAGGATACAAGCTCTGCAACGTCCGCGTTGACGGCGTTTACGGCGATTACCGCCATAATGCCATTGTTATCTCCAATCACAACAAGCGTCCGGGCAAGGTTTGGTTTGACAACGTTACTCTTGAAAACTTTGGCGCGCGAAAGAGCTACACTCCTCTTGGTGAGGGCTGCTTCCGAATGTGGGAGAAGAACGTGGACTGCCGCGCGATCATAGAGTTTGAGTGCGGTGCCCGTTGCGGAAATGTTGTCATACGCGATATTTACCGCCGCGAGGAGCAAGCCACGGCTGCGCCCCTATTGAAGATCAGCAACGATACGGTCATCGACCGCCTGGTGCTTGAAAACATAAGTCAAAGCGCCGCAGATGGTGTAGATCTTGCCACTATTGAAATAGACGGCGAAGTAAAAGAACTCATCAAACGCGATGTGATCGAATAAAAAACAGGACAGAGAACGTGTTTGCTCTCTGTCCTGTTTTTTTATATGTATTAGTTGATCTCGAACTCCGCCCAAAGCATATAGTGGTCGGAATAGCTCTGTGTTACCGTGCCCGAAGCGATCTCCTTGAAACGATCGGTATAAACGATATTGTCGATCGCGCTGTTTCCACCGGGGAAGGTGGGATACCAACGCGCGGTGTTGTTGATAAGATTGCCGCCGACAACGGTGAATTCGTTGAAATCCGCGGTGTTGAAGTCACCCGTGAGGATGAAGTCTTCGCAAACCTTGGTCTTTTCTGCAACCTCGGCAAACTGCAGTTCGCGCAGGGTCTTGTCCTCATAGGAAAGATGAGTATTGAAGAAGTCGAAACGGAATCCTTCAATATCAATAACCGCGTGACCGAGCGCTCTGCCTTCCTTGTCCCAGGATTCAAGCGGGATCACCTCGCTCGAGACGATGGGGTACTTTGAAAGAATGAGCGTGCCGTACTGTCCGCCCTGATAGTCGATACCGCGAACGAAAACGTAGTAGGGCATACCGGCCGCGTCTGCAAGCATTCTCGGCTGGTCGATGCCGTTTGAACGCTTTGTTCTGAGGTCGACCTCCTGAATGCCGACGATGTCAAGATTGTTATCTGTGATTACCTTGGCGATAGTCTTGAGATTGAGCTTTGCGTCAGCCGCGTGTTTGATGTTGTAGCTTCCTATTCTGATGGTGTTGGGCATTTTGATTTCCTCCTCGGTTGTTTCGGGTGCCTCGGTCGTTATCTCCTCGGTGGTCGCTTCTTCGGTTGTCTCTGCGGTGGAGTCCGTCACGGGCGACTGCGTTTCGGGTGCAGTGGTTTCCGCCGGTGTGGCTTTATTGCAGGACACGAAAATAGAGCAGAGAAGAGAAAACAGCACAAGGGCAATCGTCAATTTGATCTTCATTTTACTGCCGTCCTTGTTTGTGTTAATGTTATTATAACTTAAAGTGCGGATTTTGTCAAGCAATTATTGACAATTTCTTTTCTCGGTGGTATAATTATAATGATAAAATTTGTTTTCAAGGAGAGTCAAAATGGCTGAATGTATTTTGTATCAGAGCCGGGTGCCCGTTGTTCGTGAATGCGACGTTCTTGTTGTCGGTGCGGGACCCGCAGGCGTTTGCGCCGCAGTTTCCGCGGTAAGAGAGGGCGCAAAGGTAATTCTTTGCGAGCGTTACGGCTCTGTCGGCGGTATGCTGACAATGGGCAACGTAGATCCCATCCTCGGCGAGGTCGCGGGTGGAACGTATTATGATGAGGTCGTCAGAAGACTTTCCGAGATAGATAAAGGCACAGTTCCCACAACGGGAACAAGGATCGGCCGCGAGATCCCCGTCAACCGCGAGGTCGCAAAGATCGTTCTTGACAGAATGATCGAGGACGCTGGCGTCGAGCTTTGGGTAGGCGCGGCATTCGTTGACGCACTTGTTGAAGATGGCAAGGTAACAGGCGCAATTTTCACAACCCAGAACGGTATGCGCGCGATCCGCGCAAAGATCACCGTTGACTCCACCGGTGACGCTTGCGTTGCCGCTGCTGCGGGTGCAGATATCGAGATCGGCCGCGAGAGCGACGGCGGACTTCAGCCGATGACTCTCGAGTTTACCGTTACGGGCGTTGACGAAAGCATTGCCATCAGCGTCTGGGGCGGCTCGGATCCCATCAAGATCCCCGCGGGCGAGTTTGCTGGTATGGAATACCGCGAGCTCTGCAAGCAAAAGAACCGCGAGGGCGAGCTTCCCAAATTCGTCAGCATCGTCCGCCTCCACAGAACCTCCAAGCCCGGCGAGCGTTCGGTAAACGCAACACAGGTCAATAACCTTTCGCCTCTCGATCCCGCCGATATGGGCAAGGCAGAGCTTGAGCTCCGCGATCAGATCAAGAAGTGCGTGGACTTCCTTCAGAAGTATATTCCCGGATTTGAAAATTGCTCGATCAAGACCTCGGCTGACACAGTCGGCGTCCGCGAGTCGAGAAGAGTCCGCGGAATCGAATATATCGTTGACAAGGACGTTGAGGACGGCAGACACCGCGAGGACGGCATCGTTCATAACGCCTGGTTCCTCATCGACATCCACAACCCCAAGGGCGGCGGACAGGCAGAGGGTTACTCAAGACCCGCACAGCCCTATGACATTCCCTACGGCGCACTCGTTCCGATAGCCACCGACGGACTTCTCATCGCGGGACGTCCCATCTCGGGAACCCACCGCGCGCACGCATCGTGGAGAGTCATGGCGATCTGTATGGCAATGGGCGAAGCCGCAGGCGTTGCGGCATCCAAGTGCTCCGCGATAGGCTGTCAGCCCCGTAACCTCGATCCCGCAGAGGTCCGCAAGGTCCTCATTGCAAGAGGCGTTGAACTTTAATATTATATATAAGGAACAAGTCAGTTTGGCTTGTTCCTTTTTTCGACAATTTTTTCCGTTAATAAATATTCAATTTTGATACACAAAATATTTATCCGAACAAAACACTTGAGTGATATAATAAATTGAACTTTTCTAACTTTGACAAAGGAGAAAACCACTATGAATGCACAGACTTTAAAAGAAAATATACTTTCGGGCGCGCTTGACGTGCGTTTTGCGAAGCTTTACGGCTCGGATGAGGGCGTTCTTGCATCGCAGAGAGCAAGATATGCCGCTCTGATCGACGAGTTTGCATCTCGCTACGGCGCAGACCGCGACATCGCACTCTTCTCGGTTCCCGGCAGAAGCGAGCTTTTGGGCAACCACACCGACCACAACCACGGCTGTGTTATCGCAGGCAGCATCGACCTTGACATCATCGCGGTAGCAGCAAAGAACGAGGACAGCACCGTTCGCATCAAGAGCGAGGGCTTCCCCGAGGATGTTGTTGACGTCGAAACCTTCAAAACTCCCGTCGAGAGCCGCTTTGGTAAATCGGACGCTCTTATCGCGGGCGTTGCTGACGGTTTCCGCGCACGCGGTTATAAGGTTGGCGGCTATGACGCTTGCACTACCTCCAGCGTTCTGAAGGGCTCGGGACTTTCCTCGTCCGCCGCTTTCGAGAATATGGTCGGACTTATGCTTTCGCATTTTTACAACGAGGGAAGCGTTGATTTCGTCACCCTCGCGCAGATCTCGCAGTATTCCGAGAACAAGTTCTTCGGCAAGCCCTGCGGACTTATGGACCAGGTCGCTTGTGCCGCAGGAGGTATCGTTTCCATCGACTTTGCCGATACCACCGCGCCTATTGTTGAAAAGGTTGATTTCGACCTCACCGAGGCGGGCTATTGCCTCTGCATCGTAAATACCGGCGGCAACCACGCCGATCTTACCCCCGATTACGCCGCTGTTCCCGCAGAAATGAAGGCAGTTGCAGCAGAGCTCGGCGCAACCGTCCTTCGCGAGACCGACAGAGAAGCGTTGATGAAGAATATCGCCGCTCTCCGCGAAAAGGTTGGCGACCGCGCGATCCTTCGCGCACTCCATTTCTTTGCCGAGAACGATCGCGTTGCGGAACAGAAGAGCGCTCTCAAGAGCGGCGATCTTGAAAAGTACTTCGCAGGCGTCCTTTCCTCGGGAAGATCTTCCTTCTGCTATCTGCAGAACGTTTATACCACCGCAAACGTAGCAGAGCAGGGAATTTCTCTTGCTCTCAACCTCTGCGATAGCTTCCTCTCGAAGCTTGACAAACCCACCGCGTGGAGAGTTCACGGCGGCGGATTCGCAGGTACTGTCCAGGCTTACGTTCCCACCGAGAATGCACAGGATTTCGTCAAGCTCCTTGAGAGCGTATTCGGCGAGGGTTCGTGCTATCTGCTCCACATCAGACTCTCGGGAGCGGTAAAAGTTTTTTAATCGAAAGGTCAATTTGCTATGAAAAAGCAGCAAAACAATTACGGCGAGCATCAAAGCGTCAAGGAAGCTGTGAACGCTTTTAATTGGAAACGCGCGCTCATCCTTGTGCTCACGACCATCGTTTCAATGGGAATCTACTTTTTCCTCACAAGCACTCCGCTTTGGAAGGTAGCCGTTCTCGCGTATATCATTATCGCGTCGGTTCTTATAATTGCCTACTTTATCATCAACCGCGCGTTTACGGGAAGCGGCGTGACTTACGAAATGCTCCCCGATACGATGACGCATAAGGAAAAGGAAGAGTATCTTGCCGACGTCGCCGACCGCGAACGCCGCTCAAGACCTATGCTTATGGTTATTTTTCCGATCATAGTCACCCTGCTTGTCGATCTTTTCCGCCTTTTTGTGCTCGACGGATTCTTCGGTAACTGATGGGCGATATAATGATCGGCACGCTCTGCTCGGGCTCAAAGGGTAATTGCACCCTTGTGAAATACCGCGATACCGCGATACTCGTCGATGCGGGGCGTTCAACGAAATACATAAAATCCGCGCTTTCCTCGGTCGGTATACTGCCCGAGGAGATCAGCGCGATATTCCTCACCCATTCGCACAGCGACCATACCTCCGCACTCAAAGTGTGGACGTCGCATTACCACACGCCGATCCACGCAAGCGGTGCCGTTTGCTCCGCTGTCGAAAAGAACTGCGGCGCTGACGTGCTATGTCCTCATTCTATTGAGTTTGAGGAGAGAATAGGCGAGATTTTTGTGCGAAGCTTCCCGACGGATCACGATTCCTTCGGCTCGGTAGGTTACCGCTTCACTCTCGGTGAAACCGCGGTAGGCATAGCGACCGACCTCGGTCACGTCACGGATATTGTGCGCAAAGGACTTTCTGGCTGCGCCGCTGCCGTTATCGAATCGAATCACGACGTCGATATGCTTATGAAGGGCCCTTACCCGCCCGATCTCAAGCAGCGCATCCTTTCGCGATACGGGCATCTCTCGAACGAAAGCGGCGCCGAGTTTGCAAGATATCTGGCAAACAGCGGAACGACACGCCTCATGCTTGCCCATATTTCGGAGATCAACAACACCCCCGAGCTTGCATATCGCGCATCCGATGTTGCACTTTCCGATATTCGAGAAAAGATCGAGCTTGCCGTTTCCGAACCCGCAGTTCCCGTACTGTTTAACCTTTGAGGTGACAAAAATTGATCAATATTAAATTCATAGTCCTTGGAAATATCAAGGAATCCTTCCTGCGCGATGCGGCGGCGGAGTATATCAAACGCCTTTCCGCATTTGCAAAGGTCGAGCTTTGTGAGCTGAAGGAGGCAAGGCTTCCCGACAATCCCTCGCAGAGCCATATAGATGCCGCACTCGAGGATGAGGCTTCGCGCATTCTTGCCGCAATACCTCCGCGCTCGCACGTGGTCGCGCTTGCAGTCGAAGGCAAACAAATGTCCTCGGAGGATTTTGCGGCACACATCGAAAACGTGACGCAGACGGCGTCAAACATTTGCTTCATCATCGGAAGCTCACACGGACTTTCCGATAAGGTAAAGCGCGCGGCGGACTATAAGCTGTCGCTGTCAAAAATGACATTCCCACACCAACTGTTCCGAGTGATGCTCCTTGAATCGGTCTACCGCGCTTTCAACATAATCAAAGGAACCAAATATCACAAATGATATTTTGATATAGATTTGGAGAACAAAATGCGTTTATTTAATGAAATTGCCAAAAGAGGAGTTGCCGTGCTTTTGCTGGCAGCCACAGCTTTTGCTTCGATAACCTATTCGCTCGGCGTTTATGATTTTTCCTTCATAGACCGCCCCGGTGGAGGATATAACGACGACCTTACGCAGGATTATCTTGAAACCCTCCTGCCCGGCACCAATATATCGGATATTACCGGTGCTCCCTCCGATACTACCGCCCCTCCGTCCACTACTCCGGTAACACAAGGTCCGACGACCTCCGAGCAGATCTCGATCAGCACAACTGCACCCGATGCAGAGACCACTCTTCCCGAAGGAACAACTACCACTCCCTCTACATCCGATACAACCGCGCCGTCGGATCCGCCCTTCGCACCGCCCGCGCTGGCTGATCTCCTTTCATCCGGATATTCCATCAGCTATGCCGATTACAATTCCGATATGAAGCTTGTGGAGGTCTTGATCAATGCATCGGATCTTGACAAAACCACTCTCGGAAACGCCAAGCGCATAAGATTGCTTCTTCAGAAAAATTACGGAGAAGGTCACCGCGAGGTCCCGTATTATGCTATGAGAACCGTCGAGCGTCCCACTCTTGAGGTCTATATGGGATTCATTATAGTTGACGCAGGCATCGGAACCGTCATTTCGGGAATCAACGATCGTACATATCAGGATTCCCCCCGCGTGAGCATCTATGCCTCCGACGGTAAGTTCATAGGCATTTACCCCGGCGACGAGGTCATTCCCGCATATACCCGAGATAAAAAAGATCATCCCGTTTTCTATTTTAACGGATACTATTACTATCTCGATACATCAAGCGGAAAATTCCTTAAGTCCGATTACAACCCCGATACAGACAGCCGCGGCCTTTTCTTTGACTATAATCCCGATTTCGGAAAGTCTGATAACAAATATCAGATCTACAGTACATATCAGACCATAACCGAAACATTTGATATTAATGATACGACCAGCTCCTATACACGCTACGGCGTAGACAGCAGACTTGCCGAGCAGATCTATCTCTATTATCCCAAGTTCGCAAATCAGATCGCGGTCATGTTCGGCGAAGGAAAATACTATAACCGCCTGTTTGCGGAAGCACTTGACGAGGTTAAAAAGAAAGTCGCATCCGGCGAGCTCACAATGGCACCCGAAACCACGGTTGCCCCCGAAACCACCGTCGAACCCGAGACTACGCTTGAGCCCGAAGCTACTGTAGACCCTGAGATTACGGTCGATCCCGAAACTACGGTAGAATCCGAAACCACTGTCGTTCCCGAGATCACGGTCGATCCCGAGACTACGGCAGAACCCGAGACTACGGTAGAACCCGAGACTGCGGCAGAACCCGAGACTACGGTAGAACCCGAGACTACGGCAGAACCCGAGACTACGGTCGAACCCGAGACTACGGCAGAGCCCGAAACAACAGTAGAGCCCGAGACTGCAAGCGAGCCTGAAACTACCGTCGAACCCGAAACTACGGAAGTTCCCGCGGAAACTACACATGTCATAACAGAGGAAACAACCGTTCAGCCTCCGCAGGCGAGAGCACTTATTCCCGGCACCGTTGATAAGGACGAAAACGGTATTCCCGACAAGATCACGGTAGATATCAGCTATCCCGCATACCGCTTCACTTACCGCGCGTCCAAGCCCTCTGAAGATACATCCATTGAAACATCAAATAAATATACGTATAACGAGTATATCACCCAGACTATAAGCTGGAAGACCGATTTCAAATACGCAAGAGCGTATAATTTCAGCGAGAGCCGCGCGTATACCGTTGATGCAAACGGAATCGTAAGGATCATCAATACAAGCGGAAGCTCCGCAGTGTATCTTTACAATAAATTCAAGACGACCAGCGGCTCCGGCTCTTACTATCATTTTGAGTATTACACCGAACCCTTCGAGCGCGACGAATATATGCTCGGTCATTTCTATTATGATGACGGGCTCATCCGTATGCGTGTTGTCGAAAGACGTCCTCATAAGCTCAACACTTATGAGAATGACTACGAGGTCCTTATTGATACCAAGGGCAAGGAATCGAATGTTGTCCCCGAAGGATATAACCTTGTGTCCTATTCGAACAGCATCCTTCTTGTTGAACGTAACGGCAGATATGGCTATTACCACCGCGACGGCTATTGGGTAGCACAGCCTATCTACACCTATGCAGCTCCCTTTATTGAAGGATTGGCAGTACTCGGATATGAGGACGGCGTCAAAGGCGTTATCGACACCGAAGGCAATATCGTCATTCCTTTCCACTATTCCACAATTTCCAATGCCTCCACAGGTATCTTTGCTTGCTATTCCGAAGAGAACGGCTGGCAGGTATTTGCAAAGGTTGCTAAAAAATAATAACAAAACCGGCTCGTCCTTGCGGATGAGCCGGTCGATCTTTATTTGGTGACTATTCTTGTCTTTGACATATTGAATCTGCTGAAATAGATCAACAGCGTTGTAGCGCAGGCAAGCCAACCGAGAGGGGATGCCATACCGATCGGCCCGAGCTCGCGTGATCTGTAATTCGAGATCACGAAGAGCATGATCTGTCTGAATCCGACGAAAGTGGAAAGCATAATTATCATCGGCGCCGTGGTGTTTCCCGAGCCACGCAGAGCCGCCGCGATGACCTGGTTTACGCAACAGCAAACGTAGAAGGGCGAGATGTAGCGTAACAGTATTGCCGAATTCTTGATAACGTCGGGGTTGTCATTGAATATCGACGTCCAGAAGGGGGACCAGATCATAATGGGAATGATAATGGCAACTGCCGAAACGACAGCCATTCCGAGGGCGAGATAAGTGCCCTTTTTGGCGCGCTTGGTGTCGTTGACTCCGAGATTCTGACCGACAAAGGTGGTAACGGCAAGGCCTATCGACTGAATGGGAAGGAAGATGAACTGGTCGATCTTGGAATAAGCAGTCCACGAAGCAAGTACCACGGTCTGCATATCAACGCCCGAGGTAAGTCGGCCGGGAATGACCGCGCTTGCGATATAATACTGAACAAATACGTTCGAGAAAGACGTGATCGCCATCTGTATTGCAGCGGGAAAGCCGACCTTGATGATCTTTTTGAGGTAAAATGCTTCAAATTTGATATTTTTGAGGCTCAGCTTGACACAGGTGTCGCTCTTGAAGAGCGTAATGAGAGTCAGAATTGCGGAAAGCGTTTGAGCGATAACGGTCGCCAGAGCAACTCCCGCAGTGCCCATATTGAACTTAAAAACAAAGAGAAGGTCGAGAAGAGTATTGGTGACGGCGGCAACTATCAGAAAATAGAAAGGTCTTTGCGAGTCGCCGATCGCACGGAGAAATCCCGCACCCATATTGTAGATCATAAGTGCCGTAACGCCCGCAAAGTAAATAGTAAGGTAGGTTTTTGCTTCCTTAAATACGGGATTTGCTTCGCCTGCGCCGTCTGCCTGAAGCATCAGGTCGAGCGCGAAGGGTGTCATAAGGATTCCGACAATGGTGAAGATAACCGCCATAACAATCGTCAGCGCCATAGCCGTGTGAACCGTCTTGTTTGCTTTTTCTTCTTCCTTTGCACCGAAATACTGCGAGATTATAACTCCCGCACCGCTCGAAAGGCCGAGAAAGAGTCCGATAAGGATATTGATGATCTGACCGACACTTCCAACCGCAGCGAAAGCCGCCGTGTTTCCGGTCTGACCGATCACCCAAGTGTCAACAAGGTTATAAAGCTGTTGAAAAAGATTGCCGATAAGAAGGGGAAGCGCAAAGAGCAAAATGTTCTTTGCAATACCGCCCTGCGTCATATCCATCGTTTTCTTTTTTCCGAATCCGAGCCGTTTGATTGCTGTCATTTTTTGCCTCGTCAAGTAGTTTTTTGTTGCTCTATTATATCACATAATTGTCAAAAAAGCAAATTTGTTTTACTGCATAAATTAATAAAAGAAAACATAATAGGTCTTTAGTTAAAACAATAGAATATTGTATTATTTTTAATTGTAAAAACACTGATTTTTATATAAAATGGTTGACAAATATCCCTGAATGTTGTATAATTTTTATATATACGCATAAATGTTTGTTAATTGTGAGGTGTTAGCTATGGCAAATTTAAAGCCCGGAACGATGACAAATCTGTTTTATAAATACAGACCCGGGAAAGAGAACGTTATTGAGTCTATGCGCCGTCTGCGCGAGATAGGCTTCGAGATCATGGATCTTAATATGTGCCCCATGCAGAGAAATAAGTCCGAGCTTTGCGAGGATGAGAATTGGGAGCGATTTACCGACAATATCGGAAACGAGGCCGCCAAACTCGGTATCTCATTTGTTCAGTGCCATCCGGTATATGCAAAGCCGCTCTGCCGACGCAAGTCCGCGGAGGAGGACGGATGTGAAAAGAATGAATTCTTTGTTAAAATGCTTGACCGCTCTCTCGATATCGCTTCCCGCCTCGGGATCCCGTGGGCTGTGATGCATCCGCTCGAGGAGGCAATCGAGGACGAATATAATCTTGAATTAAATATCAAATACAATCTCGAGGTTTACGGACCTCTTTATGAAAAATACGCACACAGAGGTCTCGGATTCGCCTTCGAGAATATGTGCGACGTTGACGGCAGACGCCGCTTCGGTGTAACACCCGACGAGCTGAAGATGATCCTCAATGCCTTCGGTGACCGCAAGGTGGGCATTTGTTGGGATACGGGCCACGCCAACCGCATGTATAACGACGGCATCGCGCCCCTTCGCCGCATCGGAAAGGATCTCGTTTGCACTCACATTGATGACAACATTGGCACAGTCGACCTGCACCAGATGCCCTTTATGGGAACCGTTCCGTGGGCAAAGGTTATGCAGACGCTCAAGGAGATCGACTACAAGGGCGGATTTATCTACGAGCTCTCAACCGGATCGAAACTTCCGGATGAGCTCAAGAAGCCCGCATTCGAATATGCTTATCAGATCGCAGAGTATCTGGTAAACCTTTAAGATTTTTTGCCGTGAACTCAACGGCTTAAAATAGAATAATTTTATATAATGAAAGGTAAGGTATTTCAAATGAAGAAATTCACCTCCATCCTTCTTGCTCTGGCTATGCTTGCAGCAATGACAGTCATTATGATCCCCACGGCCTCAGCCGCATGGGACGGATCCTCCGTATCTGCCGGCCTCGTAGGCTCAGGCTCGGAATTCGACCCCTATCTCATTTCGAGCGAAAATGATCTCGCTTTCGTAGCAAAGCAGGTCAACGATGCTGTTACTACCTATGCGGGCGAGTATTTCAAGCTCACCGTAGATCTCGACCTCGGCAATAAGCCCTGGGCTCCCATCGGTCAACTCAAGGCAAACTACTTCTCGGGGCATTTTGACGGCGACGGACACACCATCTCGAACCTCAACGTAAAGACCATCGATGATGCGAACGCTCTTTACGGCGGCGTATTCGGCAGAATTTTTGACGGTAGCGTCAAGAACCTTAACGTTGACGGAGCCGTTATAGTCAGCGCCAAGTACGGCGGTGCGATCGCGGGCGTTCTTAATTGCACCGCGGACGGCGGAAAATCTACCGTTGTGAACTGTCACGTAACCAACGCAAATATCAGAGGTGTTCAGATCGGCGGCGTGATCGGACGTACCAGCCAGAAGAAGTGCTCCAAGGATCAGCTTTCCATCCTCGGATGCTCGGCAACCAATATCACCCTCGGAGTTATCACTGCGGATGATTTTGCTTCGCCCGATAACGGCAACCATTTCGTCGGCGGAATCGTCGGCGGCGCAGGTGCGACTACCATTTCCGGATGCTTCGCAAAGGATATAACCGCTGATATATACGGCACCGGCTTTGCTCCCGCAGGCGGTATTGTAGGCGTTCTCGGCGCTGACAGCCAGAGTTCTGATGTAACAAACTGCTATGTTGACGGTGTAAACTTTACTACCCGCGAAGGTTGCCATCCCGAAAAGACCTCTCTCGGCGGACTTATCGGTAAGGGCGCACACGTTGCGGTTGCCTTCGGTGATCCCAACACCGAATATAACATTTTCAATAACTTTGTTACCGGTGTTTCCATCAGCAATACCGCTTCGCTCAACAACGGCGTTCTTATCGGTCTTGTAAATGATACGATCTACTTCAATGACGTATATTACGTTCCCACATCCGGCCTTGCTTCATTCGGTACCGATGCATACTTTGCAGAGTGGCCTTTTATGGAGATCAACGCGGTTTCCGAACTTACGGCGGAAAAGCTCAACAAGGGCAACTCCACCAAGGTCTGGGTCGATGATGTTGTCGCGGGACATCCCGTAATTGACGTTGATGCACTTCTTGCAAACGCTCCCACTTACGTTGACTATTTCGTAGAGCACGCAGAAGAGACTACCGCAGAGGAGACCACTGCAGCACCCGAGACACAGGCTCCCGAGACACAGGCTCCCGAAACTCAGGCACCCGAGACACAGGCGCCTGAAACTCAGGCACCCGAGACACAGGCTCCCGAAACCAAAGCACCCGAGACCGAAGCTCCCAAGGCTGAGGGCGGCTGCGGAGGAATGATCTCAGTCGGCGCTGTGATCATAGCACTTTTGGGAACTGCAGTTGTTTTCGGAAACAGAAAGTACACTTGCTGAACGAAAGGATATTGCAAATGAAGAAATTCACCTCCATCCTTCTTGCTCTTGCCATGCTTGCAGCAATGACGGTAATTATGATCCCCACTGCATCCGCCGCGTGGGACGGCTCGTCCGTTTCCGCCGGCCTCATCGGCTCGGGCACCGAGTTCGATCCCTATCTCATTTCAAGTGAAAACGATCTCGCTTACGTAGCAAAGCAGGTCAATGACGCTGTTACTACATATGCGGGCGAATATTTCAAGCTCACCGTAGACCTTGACCTTGGCAATAAGCTTTGGCTTCCTATCGGCGCGTACAAGAATTACTTCTTCGGTAATTTTGACGGTGATGGACATACCATCTCAAATCTTAACGTCAAAACAGACCCCGCTGATTCCAGCTCTCAGTTTGGCGGCTTGTTCGGAAGAGTAAACGATGGCGTTATTAAAGATCTGACGATCGACGGCGCAAAGGTCATCTCTCTCAAGTATGCCGGCACGGTCGCAGGTCTGCTTGCTTGTACGGCAAAAACCGGCTCTGCCGCTATCATCAACTGTCGCGTGATCAACTCTGAGGTTTACGGAACCCAGCCCGGCGGTATCGTTGGCCGTTCGGCTACAACGGGAGCTACCAAGGGTCAGCTTCATATCACGGGTTGCTCCGTCGATGCTCTCTATATCGGTCAGTTATCTGCCGAAGAATACCCCAAGGCAGAGTTCAAGAATCACTATGTCGGCGGTATTGTCGGTTGCGCAGGTGCCACTATAATCGACGGTTGCAGCGTTAAGAACTTCACCTCTGACGTATGCGGCACCAGCTTTGCTCCCGCAGGCGGAATCGTCGGCTGTGATGGTGCAAGCAGCGTAGCCTCCGACGTCACAAACTGCTATGTTACCGGCGTTAAATTTACAGCTTCCGCAGAAAGCCATGCAGAAAAGACCTGCCTTGGCGGACTTATCGGCAAGGCGGCTCACGTTGCGGTCATGGCAGGTGACCCCAATACCGAAGGTTACATTTTCAATTCCTTTGTTTCTGACGTTGATCTGACCAATAACACCACATCCATCCGTAACGGTGTTGTCATAGGTTGGGTAGCGGACACCATCCTCTTTAATGACGTTTACTATGTTCCTGCCGGCGATCTTCCTTCGTTCGGCGAGGATACATATTTCTCCGAGTGGCCTTTCGCTGCTATCAACACTCCCTCCGAGCTCACCGCTGAAAAGCTCAACAAGGGTAACTCCACCAAGGTTTGGGTCGATGACGTTGTTGCAGGACATCCCGTTATCGACATTGAAGCTCTCGTTGCAAACGAGCCTGCATATGTTGACTACTATGTAGAGAACTCGGGTGAAACTACCGCAGAGGAGACCACCGCAGCACCCGAAACTCAGGCACCTGAAACCCAGGCTCCCGAGACAACTGCAGAAGAGACCAAGGCTCCCGAAACCCAGGCACCCGAGACCCAGGCGCCCGATACCAAGGCACCCGAGACCAATAAATCCGAGCCCGCAGAACCCGTAGCAAAGGGCGGTTGCGGCGGTATGCTCGCAAGCAGCGTTGTAATTGTAGCGCTACTCGGTACGGCTCTCGTTTTCAAGAAGAAAAATTGATCTGCATATTGAGGTAATAAGAGGTAATAATATGAAAAAGTTTATCAGAATTATTGCGCTTGTAATGGCGCTGCTCACGATGTCCGGCATGTTCGCGGCATGTGCAAACACTCAGGGATCGGAAGAAACCACCGACGGCGCGGGCGCAGCCGAAACACAGGCTCCCGTAGTTGAAACTACCGCAGAGGAAACTCTTTACGCTCCCGACGATCTTAAGGAAAAATATGACTTCAACGAAACCGTCACCATTTTTATGTGGTCTGACTACACAATGATGGAGTTCTACGCAGAGGAGACCGGTGACGTAATTGACGATGCTATCTTCAACCGTAACGTTTCGGTTGAAACAAGACTCGGCGTTGAGTTTGAGTACGTAGAAGAGAAGGGCGCATCGAGCAACTATACCACTTGGATCCAAAAAGCAGAAAACGACTGGCAGTCGGATAATGTCTATGACATTTACGCAGGCTACAGCCGCTCCGCTCCTCTTATGGCTCTCAAGGGTATGAATGCCAACCTTCTCGAGCACGAGGCTTTCAGCGTTGAAAAGCCCTGGTGGCCCGAGGCTCTTACCACAGAGTGCACCATCAGCGATAAGCTCTATTTCTGCTCCGGCGATATCTCCACCAACCTCCTTTGGATGATGATCGGTACCTTCTATAACAAGGACCTCTATGCTCAGTATTTCGGCGGCGAAAAGTCCCCCATGGATATGGTTGAGGATAACGAGTGGACTATGGAGAAGTTCTTCTCTATGGTCCAGGACATCTACACCGATGACGGCAATATGAAGAAGGATGAAAACGATACCTTTGGTTATGTCCTTTATGAAACCAACGCAGATGCATTCCAGACGTCTGCAGGAATCATTTCTATCGAAAGAGACCCCGAAAAGGGACTCAGAATCTCCGAGGACTGGAACAGCCAGAGATGCGCAGATGCTTGCGCGCTTTTGGGTAACTTCCTTGCTTCCGAGGGTGTTCTTTATAACAACAAGACCTCCATCAGAGACATTTTCTATGAAGAGCGCGCTCTCTTTATCACCGACCGTCTCTTCATCGTTGCAGGTAAGGATAAGCAGGAGACGGGTAAGATCGAGTTCTCCTACGGTCTTGTTCCTCAGCCCAAGTTTACCACGGATCAGGAAGTCTTCCTTACAAACGTTGGTCACCCCTTCACTATGTATGCTGTAAACTCGCAGAGCAAGAAGCTTGAGGCAGCTGTAACCTCCCTTGAGGCAATCGGATCCGCTAACCACCGCACTGTAACCCCTGCAGTATTCGAGGTTGCTATGAAGGTCAGATACACCGATGATCCCCAGACCTCCGGTATGTATGACAGACTCCGCGAGGGTATCTCCTTCGATATCGGACGTCTTTATGCTTCCACCTTCCAGAACGGAACCGCTAACCTCTTCAGAACCACCGCTCTTTCGGGCAACCCCTCGGGTCTCCTTTCCAACATCAAGAAGAACGTAAAGGTTATCGAAAAAGGTATCGGCACCATTATGGAATTCTACGGAAAATAATGGTTTATATCAGCCTCGCCATTCGGCGAGGCTGATATATTTTAAAGAGCACTTTGCTTTTTTCTTTCGTTTTTTGTGAATTTCAAAAGAAAAATAAAAAACACCTTGACATTTTCAGTCTGATGTGCTATAATGACAAAAACAGAGTACCGGTACGGCAGTTTATATATCGTCTGACCTGATCGCTGTTATTTAATTAAAAATTGGGAGGCTTTATTATGAAAAAGCACGTAAGATTGTTTGCAATGATACTTGCAATCATCACTCTTCTTCTTTCTGCGGTTTCCTGCGCGGAAACGGGCACAGAGAACGAAACCACCGCGACCCCCGAGACCCAGGCACCCTCCGTTTCGGGCGATTCCACCGAAGCTGAAACCACCGCCGAGGAGACTCTTTTTGCTCCCGATGATCTTAAGGAAAAGTATGAGTTCAACGAAACGATCACCATCTTTATGTGGGATGACTACCGTATGACCGAGTTTTACGCTGAAGAGACCGGCGATATTATTGCCGATTCCATCTACCACCGTAACATCAAGGTCGGCGACAGACTCGGTGTTACCTTCGAGTTTGTTGAAGAACCCGGCGACTCCGGTGACTACAAGGACTGGATAAAGAAAGCAGAGAACGACAGAGCTGCAGACAACGATTATGATATCTATGCCGGCTACAGCCGCTCCGCTCCCCTTATGGCTATCAAGGGTATGAACGTAAACCTTCTTGATTACGAAGTATTCAACGTTGATAAGCCCTGGTGGCCCGAGGCACTTACCTCCGAGTGCACCGTTAACGATAAGCTCTACTTCTGTACCGGTGATATTGCAACCAGTATGCTTTGGTATATGAACGGCTTTATGTATAACAAGGATCTGTATAAGGATTATATTTCTACCGAAAAGACTCCTATGGATATGGTTATCAACAATGAGTGGACCATGGATATTTTCTTTGGAATGGTTAAGGATCTTTATGTAGATAACAACCAGGACGGTCTTAAGGACAAGACCGACTTCTTCGGCGCAACCATGTATTCCACCGACCTTGGTGCATTCCAGATCGGTTCGGGCATCACCTCCCTCGAAAAGGGCGAGGACGGCTCGCTCAGAATCTCCGAAAAGTGGAACAGCCAGCTCTGTGCAGACATCTGCGCACTCCTTGGCAGCTACATCCAGCAGCCCGGCGTTTATGCGGCAACCTCCGCATCCAGAACTCCCTTCTTTAACCAGACCTCCATCTTCCACATGGACCGTATCTTCCTTATCAAGGGTGTTGATAATGGCAACTCCGAGGACAAGGTAACCTTCGCTTGCGGCGTTGTTCCTGTTCCTAAGTATGACAATACTATTGAAAAGTACAGAACCAACCTCGGCAACCCCTATACCATCTATGCTGTAAACGCTACCTCCAAGAAGCTTGAGGCAGCCGTTACAACTCTCGAGGCTATGGGCTCCGAAAACTACCGCAGCGTAACTCCCGCAGTGTTTGAGGTCGCAATGAAGGTAAGATATCAGGACGATCCTCAGGCATCCGAGATGTTTGACATCCTCAAGGAAGGCGTATCCTTCGACTTTGGTAAGCTTTACGGCACCAGCTTTGGCGACGTAACCTCCAACCTCTTCCCGAACACCGCAAACTCTCCTAACTATTCCGCTTTCCTCACTCAGCTTAAGAAGAGTGAAAGAATCATTAACAAGGGTATCGATGACCTTATGAAAGTTTACGGAAAATAATCAAATACATATCGCAGGCTCGCACTATGCGGGCCTGCTTTTTTAGTTGCAGACAAAAAGTTTATCAAAAAAACTATTGCTCCTGATCTGTTTTTTGTGCAAATTGGTTGACAAATCGGGTCGAATATGTTATAATAATCACACTGGAATGTTGGCATTATCTGACACCCCTAAGATCCTGCCGCGTTACAATAATTACAATAATACGGAGGCTTACTATGAAAAAGTATGTCAGATTGATCGCAATGCTTCTCGCACTTGTTACCCTGATGGGTGTTGCGGTCTCCTGCGCTAACACAAACGGCGGTGAAGAAACAACAGCCGGCGGCGCAACAACAAACGCTCCTTCGGATACCGAAGCTGCAACCACAGAAGAGGAAACTCTTTATGCTCCCGACGATCTCGAGGAGTCTTACAATTTTGACCAGACCATCACCTTCTTCATTTGGGATGACTGGCGTATGATGGAGTTCTACTCCGACGAGACCGGCGACCTTATCGACGACGCTATCTATCACCGTAACGAAAGAGTTCAGAACAGACTCGGCGTTACCTTCGAGTGGGTAGAGGCTCCCGGCGACTCCGGCGACTACAAGGATTGGATCACCAAGGCTGAAAACGACTGGGCTGCAGATAACGATTTCGATATCTATGCAGGCTACAGCCGTACCATCCCCCTTCTTACTCTCAGAAATATGTCCGCAAACCTTCTCGCACAGGAAGCTTTCAGCGTTGAAAAGCCCTGGTGGCCTGAGGCTCTTACCACAGAGTGTACCATCAACGACAAGCTCTTCTTCGCAACCGGTGACATCGCAACCAGTATGCTTTGGTACATGGTAGCATTTATGTACAACAAGGACCTCTACAAGGATTATTTCGGCGAGGAAAAGACTCCTATGGATATGGTCACCAACGATGAGTGGAATCTCCAGAACTTCCTTGCTATGGTTCAGGATATTTACGTAGACGTAGATAACAACGGTACAAAGGACGTTACCGACTTCTACGGTTCTTCGATCTACTCGACTGATATTACCGCATTTATGATCGGCGCAGGTATTACCTCCTTTGAAAAAGCAGAGGACGGCAGCCTCCGCATCTCCGAAAAGTGGAACAGCCAGCGTTGCGCAGACATCTGCGAGACCGTTGGCGATGCAATGAAGCTCACCGGCATTATTTGTAATGATGACAGAACCACGTTCCGTACACATCAGTCTGTATTCCATATGGACCGTGTATTTATCATTGCCGGCACCGATACCGGTAGTGAAGGTCTTGACTTTGCAACAGGCGTAGTTCCCGTTCCGAAGTTTGATGCATCTCAGCAGACCTATAAGACCAACCTTGGTAACCCCTACACCATGTATGCTATCAACGCACAGTCCAAGGAGCTTGAAGCTACCGCTACAACTCTCGAGGCTATGGCATCCGAGAACTACCGTTCGGTAACTCCCGCG
>JAFQGP010000033.1 GCA_017415485.1 Clostridia bacterium | reverse complement strand
CGGTTTGACTTTAGTCTTACGGTTATTCACATCAAACTCCATCGTACAGGCACCGCGCCGCCTCTTGTAAATGGGAGGCGGCACGAGATCCTTCGGGCGTATATGCCTGCGGGCACGCCCTCAGGATGACATCGTAAGCGATGAAGGGGGCTGCCGCCCCCTTCACCCCTGCCTTGCGAGTGTGAACATAGCTTTCTGCTTGAAATTTTTCATTTGTAATACTTATCTATACCACCATAGCCTACTATCATTTTTCCGTCACGAGTCTTTTTAATAAAACTTTCAAGGCGTTTTTTGAACTCGTCGGGGCGCTTTCTTGCGGCATCGATGTAAGCGATACGAATACGCTTGTAAGGCTCGGAAAATTGCTCGTAGTTTGCCCACGCGGCGGCATCTTTCTTTACGGCATCGAGTATATCGTTCGGAAAGACATACGGTGTGCGAATCAAGGGAAGCACACTCTCCCGTATGCTTGGGTGAAGCATTCCTTGTCCGTCAAGCCAAATAAGCCTTTCTATATTTGGGCGTGAATATGGACTACCTTTCTTTCTCGGCGTGAATCGCTGTGCGCGATGCGTGGGATCAATGTGCTTAATGGTGCTGTCGATCCAACCGAAGCAAAGCGCTTCTTCAACCGCATCGTTGTAGGAAAGCGACTTATCGCCCGATTCCTTCATAGGAAAAACAAACCATATTTCACTTTCCGTTTCAAAGTGCTCGGCAAGCCACTCGCGCCATGTTACTCGATCACTTGTGTAAAATGTTTTCATTATTTCATCCCTGCAAATTGGAATCTATTGATTCTATCGGTGTTCCTACTTCTATTAAATTACCATCCAAGTCGTAGAAGCGGATTACTCGTTGTCCCCAACTATGTGTCATAAGTCGATTAACATACTCAATATTAGGGTACATTCTTTCCAGCTTTTCAATAAAGGCTTCTATATCTTGTTCTTCAAAATACAATTCACATGAATTACTTTTGGAAACGATGTTTTTTCCTAAAAAGTTTTTCCATATTCTCTCATCTTGAAGAACAAGCCCTTCGGTTAAGATCATATTTCCGTCATTGTCAAGTACCAAATCTATGCCAAACAAGTCGTGATAGAATTGTCTCGATTTCTCTATATCTTTAACTACAATCAAAATGTTCTTCAGCTTCATATTATTTCTCCGTAACATTGGAATTTGATCAACCATCGCGCTTGAAATCAATTTCAGCCTTTCTTGCCTGCGCGCAGAGGTCCTTTGTCTGCAATTTATATTCCTTGCCGTCCTTGATAAAGTGCGTTCCGCATTGTCTGAATTCGAAGGACACGTTTTTTCTGATGCATTGCTCTCGGACATCAAGCACCCACGCGTAGTCAAGCGGTCTTGCGTTCGTATCAGATTCGCCGCCGACTACCACGAGCTCGATGCCGTTAAGATAGCGTTCTATGTCGATGGCTTCTATCAGCGGCTGTGCGGTGATGCATTTGTGCTTGATCGGGAGCTTTTCAAAAATTCCGAGCTTATAATCTGCATTCTTTTGATTCTCTATCGTACAGCAAACGACCACGTTTTCATAGCCGTCACCCCAATCATCGGGGATGCAGCTCATAAATCTATCGATGCGCTTTGTAAGAAAGAGGAACGTGCAATCCCCGCGCTCCTTTATCATCTGCCAGCATTCGGGACGCCACGCATCCGCTTCCTCAATCAGGAAATCGGTTGAAAAGCAGGTGTAAACAATGCCCGATTTCATTTTATAATTGCCGTTCTTCAGGCGTTCTGTGGGCTTGGCAAAGTCCTTGGTCTTTTCAATAATGCTCGTATCAACTCCGCGCTTTGAGTCGCCCTTGTGGATATAGCAATAAAGACAGCCGTCGCTGCATTTTTTGCAACCTCTCCACGGATTCCACATTGCCATGTTCTCACCTCACATAATTCTTATTTATCTGTTAGTTATATTATAGCACAAGAACAACGAAAAGTAAATGGGGCAATTAATAATCCCGAATTCAAAAATTTATTGCAAATTCCGCCGTTTTGTGATATAATATGGCTAATAATTACCTTTGGAGGCGCAAAATGGTCTGTTTTGCAAACTGTCATCTTCATTCCGACATTTCGGACAGCTTTCTTTCGCCCGAAAAGATCGTTGATATTGCTAAAGAACTCGGTCACAAGGCACTTGTGCTGACCGATCACGACACCGTCAAGGGCTCGCACAGATTTGACGTTGCTTGCCGCAAGGCGGGGATATACTCGATGCTCGGAATCGAGTTCATCACGAAGGGGCTGGGCACGGGATTCCATCTTCTCGGCTATGATTTTGACGCCGAGCATCCCGCTATGCGCGAGCTGATCGACCGTTGCTCCTCGCGCCACCGCGAAAGATGTCATCTTCTTTTTGAAGAATCGCTCAAAAACGGCTCGCTCCGGCCGGGCGTGACCTGGCAAGAGGTCCTCGACGCCTTTCCCGGCAACGATTTTTACTACTACACGCAGGTCTTCACGGTTCTTGAGAAAAAGGGGATCTACGAGCACGCGGAGCACCCGCAGTTCATCAAGGACGCCTTTTCTCCCCCCAAAGACCGCGAGCCCGAGCTTGAGGCGGCTATCGGTTACTTCACACCCGACATTGAGGAATGCATCAAGGTGATCCTCGCCGCGGGCGGTGTTCCCGTCATCGCGCACCCGCACGGCAAGCAGGAATACATAGAAGACCTCATCAAAATGGGCATCAAGGGCATCGAGGTCTACCATCCCTCGATCACGGAAGAGGAAAGGATCGCCTACGACGCCCTCTGCCGCGAGCGCGGACTTTACGTCACCGGCGGCACAGACCACGCGGGAAAGATCGGTGGATTTACAGATCTGTTTGAGAAAAAGAATAAGCCGGATGATTGTGGGGGACTGGGAGAAGAGGATTTCATTAGGCTGTATAGACGAGAGCTTGGATAAAGAGCTCCGCTGAGTTAAGGTCGGCTTCGCCGAGATAAGATTGCGCTTCGCGCAAGTTAAGATCGCGCTTCGCGCGAGTTAAGATTCGCCTGCGGCGAAGTTGAAGGTAAATTTTCTCGCTGCGCTCGAAAATAATTTTATAAAAGACAAGTGCGAACAAAGCCGTTTTACGCTTTGTTCGCACTTGTTTTACAATATAATCGAAAATTTCCGCTTGCGGAAATTCACCATTAACTTCGCGCTTGCGCGAACATTAACTCGGCGCAGCCGACATTAACTCGCGCAAAGCGCGATCTTATCTTCGCCGAAGGCGAACCTTAACTCTGCGAAGCAGATAAATCACTTCTTAGGAACGTAAATTCTAAGATGCATCGCATCTCCGTCCGCCATCGCTCTTGTAGCTACTGCGGAGAGATTGAACGCACGGATGGTGTAATTGCCCCACCAGGCTTCGGTTACCTGAACTGCGGCAGTTGTGACGTTTCCGGGGCGGGAGGAGTTCTTGGTGGTCTCAGTTACCCAACCCTCGGGGCGGTACTGATAGCCGCTGTCAACGATAATGACCGATCCGACGGGAAGCTGTTCCTTGGTGAAGAGCTTCGACGCGATGAAGTTCGGGATATTCGACGCTGTGCTGGTCTGCGCGTTATAAATACCAATCTGGTTTTTGGAGTTGTAATACGCCTGCGACTGGAGGAACCAATCAAGGACCTCGTAATCTGCAATATTCAAGCCAAGAGAGGCGAATGCCGCGGCATCGTCGGTCGACTCGGGCGGAGTCGTTTCCTCGGGAGTAGTATCGTTAATATCAGCCATTCCCGGCTCCTTTACGGGAGGAACGGGATTTGCCGACTTGGGAACGTAGATACGGAAATGCGCGATATCCGACTCGTCCATAACCTTCGTCACGGTTGCAGAGAGGTTGAAGGCGCGAATGGTGAAGCTGCCCCACCACGCGTCGTCAGTCTCAACGAAGCGCGCGGAGGTGTTGCTGGGACGGGTTGAGCTTGAATTCTTCGAAGTTTCGCTTACCCAACCCTCTGGACGGTACTGATATCCCTCGTCAACGATAATGATCGAACCGTTAGGGAGATTTTCCTTGGTCAGAAGCACCGAGGAAATGAAGTTCGGTATGTTCGACGCGGTGCTGTTATCCTTACTGTAAAGCTCGATACCTTTGGTCGAGTTATAGTAGGATTGAACACGGCAGGGCCAGTTGAGCAGGGTGTAGTCCTCGATATTCTTGCCGAGCGACTTGATGATGCCCTCGTCCGTGCTGAGATCCGCCGCTCCCTCGGGCTTTGCCGCGGTGACCTTGGTGATCTCCTCGGGCTTTGCAAGTGCGCCCTTTACAGCCTCGCGCATTGCGGGAAGATGATCTTTGAGAACAGCCGCATAGCTTGTGGGAAGCCAATCGACCTTGTCAACGTCGCCGCCGGTAAGGTAAGCAAACCAAGTCAGCGCAACGGTGTATCTGCCGTAATCATAGCTCATATGGTAACCGTCGCGGGTGATGGTGTCACCGATATAGGAGGAACGGAGATTCTGAACCGCAGTTCCCGAGGGAATGATGCCAACGATGCTTTCCTGAACCTTGACCTTCGAGTTGAGGGCTTTGAGGATCGCGTTATACATCTTCATCTGATCCTTACCGTAGGTCGGGAAGGAGGAGTGGGTGCTGTTGCCCTGATATGCCCAGGTCAAATGCCAGTAAACGTCTGCGTTGGGCTCGTTTTCTGCGATGAAGTCAAGGATCTTGGAGAGTGGAGCATACGAAGTCTCAACGCCGCTTGATCCGCTTGCCTGCTGAACGGTGACGATATCCCATTCCTCATCTGCAAGGCCCTTCTGAACGCTGACGCCGGAGGTGCTGGTCCATCTGCCGTTTGTGTTCTTATAATAGGTGTATGCGCCGGAATTGGCTTTGATATTGCTGTAGTGCTTATCGAGCGCACAACCGCCGATATAAAGGTTTCCGATAATGATCTTTTCAACGCCGCCGTCCTTTGCGATGTTCCAAAGATATTCGGTAGCATCCGAAGAAAAGCTGTTGCCGATAGCAAGGACCTTGAGAGTCTTGGTTGCGGGAATTGCTTCGGTGCGGGAATCGCCGCAAGCAGAGCAAGTGAGGACCTTTGAGCCGTCCTTGAGAGCCTTCGGCTTTTCCGTGATCTCTTCGGTGTAGGTGTGAGCGCACTCGGTAGGAGCGTCGGTCACGGGTTCAGTCTGTTCGGCAGTGGTCTGGACGGGAGCAGGCTCGGTAGTTACTTCGGGCTCTTCTGTCTTATTGCAAGACGCGAGCGGAACGATCATAAGGATCGCAAGTAAGAATACCAATACTTTTTTCATTACCATTTTCTCCAATTTATATTCTTAAATTTTACTGCTGATTACTGCTGATAAGCGATCTTGCCGTCAACGATAGTAACAAACGCCTCCGCACCGACCGACTTGATCGGGTCAGCGGTCCAGATGACGACATCGGCGTCCTTGCCTACCTCGAGGCTTCCGACACGGTCTGCGATCTCAAGCGCACGCGCGGGATTGATGGTGATCGCGCGCCAAGCCGCCTCATATCCGAGTCCTGCGTTTGCGGCGAGACCTGCGCACATGGGAAGATGGTGGAGAGGGATAACGGGGGCGTCGGTGATGATACTGATATCAACGCCCGCCTGTGCGAGATCTGCGGGAGTGGAGAACGCCTTGTTTGCGAGCTCGATCTTGCTCTTTCCGCCGAGGGAGGGACCAACAAATGCGGGATAACCCTCTTTTGCGAGCTCATCGGCGATAACGGAGCCGTCGGTGCAATGGTCGAGGGTGAGCTTTACGCCAAACTCCTTGGCGATGCGGATCGAGGTGAGGATATCATCCGCGCGGTGAGCGTGAGCCTTCAGCGGAATTTCGCCCTTCATAACGGGGATCATCGCCTCAAGCTTCATATCGAAAACGTCCTTGCCCGCTTCCTTATCGGCAAGGTATCTGCGCGACTTGAAGAGCAGCTCGCGAAGCAGAGCGGCGGTCGCCATACGGGTCGCAGGGCTCTTTTTCGACTGACCGTAAACGCGCTTGGGATTTTCGCCGAAAGCGCACTTCATAGCCGCGGGGTTCTTTACTATCATATTGTCAACGCGGTTGCCGACGAGCTTGATGACCGCGAAAGTGCCTCCGACAACGTTTGCCGAGCCGGGGCCTGTGCAGGCAGATGTAACTCCGCCGCGGATGGCGTTTCCGAAAGCCTCGTCCTGCGGATAGATCGAGTCGATCGCGCGCATCTGGGGAGTGATGGGGTCGATGCTTTCGTTGTAATCTCTGCCCTCCCATCCGACAGCCTCGTTGTGAAGACCGATGTGGCAGTGCGCCTCAACGCAACCGGGGGTGACAAGTCTTCCCTCGGCGTCGATGATCTCGGCACCCGCGGGAGCCTCGATATCCGCGCCGACAGCGGCGATCTTGCCATCGTCGCCGAGAAGGATCGAGCCGTTCTCGATATCCTCGCCGACCATGGGCTTTATGTAAGCATTCTTGATAAGGATCATAGTATTTCTCCTTTGTACTTTTTCTTTCATTATATCATATTTTATTTTGAAAATCAATAACCATTCTCCAAGATACGACATAAAATATTATCGAGGAACAAAATTCCTCAAAAAATTCTTTCGGAGGTCTACCATGAACAATAACTGCCTTTGCGGACTTTTCAACAACAACGAGTGCCTTATCTGGGTCATCATCGCGATCCTCGTAGTTCTCGCGCTCACCTGCAACACCGGTTGCAGCTGCGGCTCTTATAACACCGGCTGCGGTTGCGGCTGCTGAGAAAATCATCCCCGAGGGCTCTGCCCTCGGGGATGATTTAGTGGACAGAGGTTAGTGGACAGTGGACAGAAAGATGCGATGATAATTTAATTTTGATTTTTGCCTTCCATTGCTCCGGCAGATAATTCAATAAAAAGGAATCGGATATTAAGAAGATTACTTCAAAATATCCGATTCCTTTTGTTTATTTCAGTTTTACAGTAAACAGCGTTTCAGACGTACTGAACAAAATTATTTGCCCGCATCTTTCTGTCCACTGTCCACTAACCACTGTTCACTTTTTTTCTGACCACTAATCTCACGCCTTGCGCTTCTTCACCGCATTTCTGCTGTAAGCGGTGTACTCTATAACGTCGGAGATCGATTCACCGTCGATCTGCATTGCGCAGGAGGCATCAAATCTTACCGTTACCTCGTCGCACTTGACGACCTCGATATACTTGGTGTGGCGAACGTGGGTACCCTTGAATATCTCCGGAAAGATTGGAATGATACGCGCGCGGGAAAGATCGTGCACAACGATGAAGGTCATCTTTCCGTCGGAGGCAAGCCTATCCTGATCGGGCGCAATCTTCATTCCGCCACCGAAATAACGTCCGTTTGTTGTCGGAGCAAGCCAAACGCGCTCATATTTCTTGGTCACACCGTCGACTGTAACGGTTGCGCGGCGAGGGGAAAACTCGCGAAGCAGTCCGCGCAGAGCAATAGAAGTATAATTTATCGGCTTTTTCTTATCCTTGCGCTCGCGGTTTCCCGTTTCGCAAACGTAGCCGTCAAGACCAAAGCCGACGTTATTTATAAAGATAATATCCTTTCCGTTTACGCGGACAACGGGCAGATCTTTTATGTACTCCCCGATATCAAACGGCTCTGCACCGCGCTCCTTGCCGAGGTCGTTGAGGAAATCGTTGCCGCTTCCCGCGCCGTAGTAGTAGATCTTCTGCTTGATCTTGAGCCCGCGGGTGTCGTTGACGAAATGATGAAGCGTACCGTCGCCGCCCGTGAGGATCACGATGCAATCGTCATCGCAGGAAACGAAAAAATCATAAAAACTGCCGAGAGCGGCGATGTCAACGAATCTGACCTCACCGTCGGTCAGCACCGCTTCAAGCTTGCGCGCCGACTGCTCTGCCCTTCCGTTATTTGCAAGCGGATTATACAGTACAACATAATTCTTCAAGGAATGATCCTCCAAAACACTAATTAATATATTTTACCATTAATTTAAAGTATTTTCAAGGAATATTTTATGAATTCTTAAGAAACACCCGTTTTTTCGACAAAAAAGCAGAGTCCCCCGCGGAGCGAGGGACTCTTTATGAGTTTGGATGCAATGAAAGAAGAATCAACCATGCGGGCGTTTTTTCGCCCTTCACTATATAAGACGCATTTTTTCGAAAAAAGTTGCACTTTTTTCGAAAGTTTTTTGAAAAAAGCCTTCTTTTTGTGGTTATGCACAAATTCGAGCCACACTTTTTGTTCAAAATGACAAGTCCAAATTCATAGCCCACCATATTTTGCCAATATTTTTGATCAGATAATTTCCGCGTGCGGAAATTCACCTTCATTTTGCCGAAGGCAAATCTTAACTCGCGCGAAGCGCGACCTTATCTTGCCGAAGGCAACATTAACTCGGCGAAGCCGATAGATTCTCACATTCAGAACCCCGAATAAAACGTATGTCTTATTCTTGGGTGAACGTATCTTTCTTTATTGTTCAGCATATGCTGGGCGTAAAAGAGTGAGGTTTTCGTTTCGGGGTCAATGATCATATACGATCCCGCCGCGCCGTGCCAGCCAAATTCGGAGGGGGAAGCAACGATACCGTATGAAAAATCGGGCTCACAGCGCACGCCGAAGCCGTAGCCGTAGCCATCGAGGGCCGACCACTTTTTGTGGTACGCAAGCTTCATTTCATCGGTGATGCAGTTAGTGCGCATCATACGGAGTGTATTTTCGGAAATAATGCGGTTGCCGAGGTAGCTCACACCGCCGCAGGCAAGGGCATCGGTGAACTTTATGTAGTCATTCACCGAGGAAATGAGTCCAGCGCCGCCGCTTTCGTATTCGGTGCCGGGAACGTAGGCATTGGTAAGATCGACTTTGAGTGCCGCGTGGCGGGCGTCATTGTAGCGGTACTGCGGAGCCATACGCGCGCGGACTTCATCGGTCGCGATGAAGGTCGAATCGGCCATTCCGCAGGGCTCGAAGATGTTCTTTTTGCAGTATTCGCCGAAAGTCATACCCGAGATAACCTCGACCAGGCAGGCGAGAACGTCGTGGCAGAGGCTGTACTGGAACTGCGTGCCGGGCTCGAAATCAAGCGGGACGCGCGCAAGCGCTGCGATGAACTCGCGCGTGGGCGCTCTGCCGTTCGTCTTTTCAGCCACCTCGCGCAAAACGGGCGCGGTCAGATCGTAGTTGAGTCCCGCCGTCATTGTGAAAAGATGGCGGAATGTCACGGGCGTTTCGCAGGCGACCGAAAAGCTTCCCTTTTTGACGTAAAGCTCGTCAAATTCCGGCAGATAATTCGAGATCGGGTCCTTCATCAGGAACTTGCCCTGCTCGAAAAGCTGAAGCGCCGCGATGCAGGTGACGACCTTGGTGCAGGAATACATATAATAAAGCTCGTCCCCGCGCAAAGGCTCGCCGACTTGGTGGCGCCAAAGCTCCTTGTGGTCGCGGTAAACGATGATATCCGACGAAGGAATGCCGTAAGCGGGGAGGGTGTCGATGAAATTCTTGAGATTTGTAAAGTCCATGGTTGTGCTCCGAAATTAATAAGATTGGGTTTATCGCGCAGAGCGCGAGTTAATGTTGCGCTTCGCGCAAGATAAGATCGGCTTCGCCGAGTTAAGTTTCGCCTTCGGCGAAGTTGAGGAAATTTTTCACCGAGGCGAAAAATATTTTATTTAATACTTTGTTGGTGCGAACATAGACGCACTTGGTGTCCCCTCATCACCCGCTGCGGCGGGAGCTTCTCCCAGGAGAAGCCTGGGGTTACTGATAGCCTACGTTTTTTACTTTCTAAACTTCGAATAATTTATAATGAAATTTGCCAAAGCAAATTTCTACCTTTGCATTCCGCTTCAGCGGAATATTTAGCTCGCGTGAAGCGCGTATTTAGCTTTTGCATAGCAAAAATTTAGCATTTCTCTAAGAGAGAAATATTTAGCTCAAGGCGTTAGCCTCCCCAGGCTTCTCTTGGGAGAAGCTCCCGCCGTCGGGTTTCCGGAAACGCGCTTGCGCGTTTTTGGGGTTCTGACGCAGCGGGTGATGAGGGGACACCCAGAACAATTTGTTCGCACTCGCTTTTTATTTTCAACTCCGAAAATTTCCGCTTGCGGAAATTCACCTTCACTTCACCGAAGGTGAACCTTAACTCGCGCATCGCGCGATCTTAACTTGCCGAAGGCAATATTCACTCGGCGCAAGCCGACATTATCTATTTTTCACATCATCAATTCGCTTCCCGATCACTTCCGCCCGAATCCTCTCCGCCGCTTCCGTATCAAGCGAATCGGTATAGACCGCGCAATC
This sequence comes from Clostridia bacterium, assembly GCA_017415485.1. Taxonomy (GTDB): domain Bacteria; phylum Bacillota; class Clostridia; order Oscillospirales; family CAG-272; genus CAG-390. Next base: position 30,451 of record JAFQGP010000033.1, on the reverse strand, counting down.
AGTCACGGTCTCGCCTTTCACGGTGAGGTGCAGGGTGAATTCGCCCTCTGCGGTGCGGTATTTTATCTCGTCGGTGAATTCGGGGTCTGAGCCGAGAAGCCATTCGCGGGAGCCGAGGAATTCGGCACGGGCGATGTAAAGTGCTTCATTGGGCATCGGGAGTGTCATATCGGGCGCAAATGCGTCAATAAGTGCCTGCTCAAAGGCTTCAACCGTCATTTCGGGGACAAGCTCGGTGAGGTTCACAACTCTTGAGCGGACGGATTTGATTCCTTTTGCCTCAAGCTTGGTTTTGGAAACCGTGAGATAATTCGCAAGGCGGGATTTATCCGCCGAGATGAGGACAGTGCCGTGGTGGCATTTGTTTTCGCCGACAGAGTAAAAGGCGTTGCCCGAAAACTTTCTGCCGTCGGCTTCAACGTCGTTTCTGCCCGTTGCCTTTGCATCGATCCCGAAGGTGCGGCAGGCATCCGCGATGACGGAAAGCTGGCGCGTGACGTTGTGGATCTTTTCGTGCGAAATAAAGCTGAAGCAGAGGTTGCCGAGGTCGTGGAAGACCGCGCCGCCGCCCGAAAGTCGGCGCGATAGAAGAACACCGTCTGCCGCCATCCTTTCAAGATCGCACTCGGCGCGGGAATTTTGATTTTTGCCTATAACGACGGTCGGGGCGTTTTGCCAGAGGAAGAGGATCTCTGTCCCCTCTCCGATATTCGCCGTCAGGAACTCCTCTGCCGCAAGGTTGCGGTGAGGGTCATTTAAGTTTGATTTTATAACGTATTTCATATCCTCATTATACACCGCCGGGGAAGGTTTGTCAATAATCTTTTTAGAAAAATGAAATATTAGTGTGTAATTACAACTTTACATCAAAAAAAGAATTAACCAAAACCTATATTTTTCTTGACTTGTTTCCTATATTATGATATACTTCAAATGGCGCAAGCCAGAAGTATGTAATTACATAAAAAGGAGATATAAAACAATGCCGGTTATGCCGAACAAAGAAAAAGCAATTGGTATGTACCGCAAGATGTACGAGATCCGTCAGTATGAAGAGACGGTCAAGTACCTCTTCTTCGAGGGTATTATGCCCGGTACCATCCACCAGAGCGCGGGAGAAGAAGCTTCCGCAGTAGGAATCATTTACGATCTTCGCCGTGAAGACGTCGTTTACTCCACACACCGTCCCGCAGGTCACGACCTTGCAAAGGGCATCTCGCTTCGTTCCATGATGGCGGAGATGTTCGGACGCGTTGACGGCTGCTGTAAGGGTAAGGGCGGCGCAATGCACACGGGCGATATGTCCGTTGGCGTTCCCCCCGCAAACGCAATCGTTGGCGGTAACATTCCGATCGCCGCAGGCACCGCACTTGCATTTAAGATGCAGAAGAAAGACAACATCGCCGTTTCCTTCATGGGCGACGGTGCAACCAATGAGGGTTCCTTCCACGAGGCGATCAACTTTGCCGCTACCTGGAAGCTCCCCGTAGTTTTCGTTTGTGAAAACAACCTCTACTCCGCAACCACCTCCATCCACCTGACCACCCTTCTTGAGGATCCCGCAGCAGGCCGCGCTTCCGCTTACGGATGCCCCGGCGTAGTTGTTGACGGCAACGACGTTCTTGCAGTCAACGAGGCTATGGCAGTTGCTGTCGAGCGCGCTCGTTCCGGCGAAGGACCCACCATTCTTGAGCTCAAGACCTACCGTAAGTACGGTCACTCCAGAAACGACGCCTGCGGTTACAGACCGAAGGAAGAGGAGAAGGAATGGCTTGAGGATCGCGATCCCATCAAGACCTTCCGCGCAAGACTTCTTGAAGAAGGCGTTGCAACCGAGGAAGAGCTCGAAAAGGTCGAGGAAGAAGTCGATGCAGCTATCGATGATTCCGTAGAATTTGCAAAGAACTCCCCTGTGCCCTCGCTTGAGTCCGCACTTGAGGATATCTATGCAGACTGATTGTAAGGAGGTAAATTACTATGGCAGTTATGTCAATTGCAGATGCGCTTAAAGCAGCTATAGCCGAAGAAATGCGCCGCGACCCGAGCGTTTACGTGCTCGGCGAGGACGAGGATATCCCCGGCGGTATGGGCGGTGCCTTCACCGTTACCAAGGGTATCGGCGACGAATTCGGCAGACTTGAAAATATCGGCGGCGAGATCAAGGACGGCCGCTGCATCAACACTCCCATTTCCGAGATCATGATCTCCGGTGTTTGCGTCGGTTCCGCTATGTACGGAATGAGACCCGTTGCAGACCTTCAGTACTGTGACTTCCTCTTCTGCATGATGGACCAGCTCGTAAACCAGGCAGCTAAGATGAGATATATGTCGGGCGGTCAGCTCAGCGTTCCCATGGTTATGCGTTGCCCCTCGGGTGCTACCAACCGCGGCGCACAGCACGCACAGAGCCCCGAGACCTTCTTTGCTCACGTTCCCGGCCTCAAGGTCATCTGCCCTTCCACCGCTTATGATGCAAAGGGTATGATGAAGCAGGCTATCCGCGACAACAACCCCGTTATCGTATTCGAGCACAAGCTCCTTTACGGAAGCAAGCGTAAGGAAGTTGGCGCTATCAACTCCGCAGGCGAAGTTCCGGACGGCGATTACACCGTTCCCTTCGGCAAGGCAGCTATCCGCCGCGAGGGTACCGACGTTACCATCGTTGCAAACCTTCTTATGAACTACAAGGCACAGGAAGCAGCTGCAGAGCTTGAAAAGGAAGGCATTTCCTGCGAGATCATCGACCCCCGTTCTCTCCTTCCCTTCGACTACGAGACCGTTGTTGAATCGGTAAGAAAGACCGGTAAGCTCATGATCGTTCACGAGGATAACTACAACTGCGGTTGGGGCGCACAGGTTGCATCCTACTTCGCAGAAAACGAGATCTTCCTCCTCGACGCTCCTATCGTCCGCATCGCGGCGAAGGATACCCCCGTTCCCTTCTCCCCCGACCTCGAGAACTACGTTATCCCCTCCAAGGAGGATATCATGGAGGCGGCTCGCAAGCTCGCTCGCGCGTAAGAGGTGTTCGGAATGGTCAAGAAAGTTGTTATGCCCGCCGCCGGTCAGACGACCGACGAGGCTACAGTCACAAAACTTCTGGTCAAGGTTGGCGACAGCGTAAAGAAGGGCGACGTTCTTCTTGAAGTTGAGACCGACAAGACCGTTCTCCCCATCGAAAGCTTTGCAAAGGGTCTTGTTACCGAGATCTTCGTCAAGGAATTCGATAAGGTAGACGCAGGCACCGCGCTCCTTGCTATCGGCGACGAAAAGGATCTCGAAGCAGCAAAGAGCGGCGCAGCAGCTCCTGCTCCCGCACCCGCGGCAGCTCCCGCTGCTCCCGCAGCAGCATCCGCTGACGACGATGAGGACGATTTCGCTCCCATCATCCCCGGACAGGCTCCCGTAGCGGCTCCCGCTCCCGCAGCTGCTCCCGCAGCTCCCGCAGCAAAGGCTTCGGGCGACTACAAGGCTATGCCCAACGCGAAGAAGCTCGCAAGCGAGCTTGGCGTTGACCTCTCCACCGTTGCTCCCGCAAACGGCGAGTTCATCAAGGCAAGCGACGTTAAGCTCGCGGCTGAGAACAAGCCCGCAGCAGCAGAGGTTTCCGCTCCCGAGGCAGATTACGTTGACGAAAAGCTTCCCAACATCAGAAAGGTCATCGCAAAGGCGATGCACACCTCCCTCTCGACTATGGCACAGCTTACCCTCAACACCTCCTTCGATGCGACCAAGATCCTCGCTCTCCGCGAACAGCTCAAGGCAAATGCGGAGAAGTTCGGCTACGGCAATATCACTCTCAACGACATGATCCTCTTTGCCGTTTCGAGAGTTATCCTTAACCACAGAAGCCTCAACGCGAACTACCTCGACGACACCATGAGATTCTTCAATACCGTTAATCTCGGCATCGCAGTAGACACCGACCGCGGACTTCTCGTTCCCACCCTCGCGCATGCCGAAAAGCTTTCCCTCAATGAGCTCTCTGCTCAGGCCAAAACTCTCATCGGCGAGGCTCAGAAGGGTACCATCGCTCCCGATAAGCTCAAGAACGGTTCCTTCACCGTAACCAATCTCGGCTCTCTCGGAATCGAGTCCTTCACTCCCGTTATCAATCCTCCCCAGACCGGTATTCTCGGCGTTGATACCATCACCCGCAGAATCAAGGAGGTAAACGGACAGGACGTTACCTATCCCGCAATGGGACTTTCCCTCACCTTCGACCACAGAGCACTCGACGGCGCACCCGCGGCGAAGTTCTTAAAGGAACTCGTATTCGCGCTTGAAAACTTCGATATGCTCCTTATAAAATAACCAACTGTAAAACTGCGTTTTACAGTTGAGGATCGCGCGCTTATCGCCGCCGCCAAAATCAATGATTTTGGCGGCTCCCCTCGGCGCGCGGACTCGCCCCGGCTCGTCAGAAAGGTGTTTTTTCGTCGGCAAAGCCACCGAAAAAACGGATTTTATTATAATATTATAATAACATAATTCGCTGATATATACAATTGACAAAAGTAAGAGAGGAAAATATAATGTACGATCTTATTGTGATCGGCGGAGGACCCGGCGGATATTCCGCCGCCCTCGCCGCCGCAAAGGCAGGCAAGAAGGTTTGCCTTTTTGAAAAAGAAAATCTCGGCGGAACCTGCCTCAACGTTGGCTGTATTCCGACCAAATACATTCTCGACCGCGCAACTGCTCTTGAAAAGATCAGACACATGACCGGCGAGGGAATGCTTCGTAATGCGGGAGAATTCTCCTTCAAGAAGATCATGACCTCGAAGGCGGGCGCGATCAACAAGCTCATCTCGGGCATCGCAGGTATGCTTAAGGCAGCGGGTGTTGAAGTCGTTACCGGACTTGCCTCCTTCAAGAACGCAAACACCGTAACTTGCAACGGCACCGACTACGAAGCGAAGAACATCATCATCGCAACCGGCTCCTCGCCCATCAGAATCCCCTTCCCCAGCAACGAGCTTTGCCTTGACAGCACAGGCGCGCTTGCTCTGACCAAGCTCCCGAAGAAGATCTGCATCATCGGCGGCGGCGTTATCGGCCTCGAGCTCGGCTCTGCATTTGCCGCTTTCGGCGCAGAGATCGTGATCGTTGAGCTTATGGACTCCCTCCTTCGCGGAGAGGAAAAGGCGGCAAGCGATCTTCTCGTCCGCAGCCTTCAGAGCCGCGGCATCGAGATCAAGTGCTCCACCAAGGTCGAGTCGGTCGAACAGAACGGCGCGGCTTACACCGTTCACACCTCCGAGGGCGACGTCACCGCAGATTGCGTGATCTCCGCCGCAGGCAGACGTGCGAACACCGAAGGACTTTGCGTCGAGAAAGCAGGTCTTACCCTTGAGCGTAACGGCACCATCGCCGTAAACGAATATCTCCGGACCAAGGTCGAGAACATTTACGCTATCGGCGACGTTATCGGCGGCTATATGCTTGCGCATGCGGCTTACACCGAGGCAGAGGTAGCAGTTGACAACATCTGCGGCGAAAAGGTAGCGCTTGACCACAGCATCATGCCCCGCTGCGTTTACACAATCCCCGCTTTCGCCGCTGTCGGAATCTCTTCGCAGACCGCAGCCGAGAAGGGTATCGAAACCGTCGTTGCACGCTTCGACTACCGCGGAAACGGTATGGCAGTTGCCGAGGGCGAGCAGGGTTGCGTTTTCGCAATTATGGAAAAGGCGACCACCAAGTGCATCGGCTTTGCTCTCGTAGGCGCGCAGGCTCCCGAGATGATCACCGCGGCTTCCATCGCAGTTGAGCGCGGCTACACTCAGGAAGATTGGCGCCGCCTCACAGTTGCTCATCCCTCGCTTTCCGAAATGCTTCGCGAGGCTGTGACAAACGCGAGGTTTTAAGATATGACGACAGTTTATATCGTCCGCCACGGCGAGACAGATCTGAACCGCCTCTACCGCTTCATCGGAAGCACCGACCATCCCCTCAACGAGCGCGGAATCGCGCAGGTCGAAACACTCCGCGAGCCTATGTCGAAATTCCACCTCGACCGCATCTATTCGAGCCCCCTCAAGCGCACGATGATGACCGCCGAGAGAATTCAGAACGGCCGCGACATCGAGATCGTTCCCGTGGGTGACCTCAAGGAGATCCATTGCGGCGGTTGGGAGACCCTCAACCGCGAGGAGATCGAGGCAAAGTGGCCGGGCGAGATCGAGCTTTGGGAAAAGAAGCCCGACCTTCTCCACATGGAGGGCGGCGAGACCTTCGCACAGGTACAGGAGCGCGCCATCCGCGGCATCATTGACATTGTCAACCGCGAGCGCGGCAAGAGCATTGCGATCGCTTGCCACATGCTGACCATTCAGCTCATTATGGCAAAGCTTCTGCAGGTTCCGATCCGCGATGTTTGGGAAATGGTCCGCCTTGAAAACACCTCGATCACCACAATGAACATCGAGGACAACGGCGACTTTGAGGTCGTCCGCTGGGCTGACGACAGCCACCTTCCCGAAGAACTTAAAAACGCAAACGTAAAGGTCGCGGGAATTCATAACACAAGCTTTGACGCAAAGTACGACATCACCGACGTCGAAGGAAAACATCACTTCGACGGATTTGCAATCCACTCGTAAAACTGCGTTTTGAAACGAAAGGAAAATAAAATGAACAAGAACCTTGTTGAAGGCAAAATTGCCGTTGTAACCGGTTCCGGTCAGGGAATCGGCGAGGCTATCGCGCGCAGACTTGCTGAGTTTGGCGCAAAGGTCATCATTACCGATATCAACCGCGAGAAGGGTCAGGCTACCGCAGACGCTCTTTGCGCTGAGGGCTACGAAGCATCCTTCAAGTATTTCAACGTTACCGATTTCGACAACCTCAAGTCCGAGATCGAGGCTATGCGCGACATTTACGGCAGAATCGACATCTGGGTAAATAACGCAGGTCTCACCGGCACTCTCCGCGTTGACGAGATCACCATTGAGCACTGGGACAAGATGCAGACCATCGACATCAAGAGCGTATTCTTCTGCACTCAGGCTGTTTACGAGATCATGAAGGAGCAGAACTACGGTAAGCTCGTTCACATCTCCTCGATGGCAGGCGAGCGCGGCGGACGTTCCTCCTCCTGCGCTTACTCCTCCGCAAAGGCGGCAGTTCTCAATATGTCCAAGTGCTTCGCTCTTTCGGGCGGTCAGTACAACATCACCTCCAACTGCGTATGCCCCGGCAGAACTCTCACTGCTATGGCACAGGGTCTTTCCTGGCTTACCGACCCCAAGGATGATCCCAAGCTGACTATCCCGATGTGCCGCTTCGGTACTCCCGACGACATCGCAAACGCAGTTCTCTTCCTTTCCTCCGATCTTTCGTCCTATATCACCGGTGATATCATCGACGTAAACGGCGGACTTTATATGAAATAAGCGACTGTACGTCAGTCACTGAAATTTCCAACAATCGGAGATCGGTTAGGGGTAGCCGGTTTCCGTGCTTATACACATCCTTGTCAAACAGGCATCAAGTTTGTTGGCGAAAGACGGAATCGCTTTTGCGATTCCGTCCGTAGGATGTAAAACTAAAAAACCCGCGCCCCAAGGCGCGGATTTTTTCATTATTCGAAATTATCTTTTAAGAACAACGCTGTTGTGCTCTGTCAGCACGGGCGGGAAGACCATTCGCTTCGGAGCCTGATCGGGCGAGGCGATGCGTTCGAGCAAAAGCTCGGCAGCGGTGTTGCCCATCAGTATCGGATCCTGCTCGAAGGTCGTGAAATCGATCGGGCAGGGCATATAATCGCGGCTGTAATCATCGTTGCAGACGACGCTTATATCATCGGGCACGCGGATGCCGTAGCCGCGCAGAGTGTCTACCATTCCCGCAGCCATAAGGCCGGTTGCCGAAAAAACTGCGCTGAATCTCTTTTCGGGAGGCATGGCCACTATCTGCGCACCGAATTCGCACCCGCTCTTGTATCGGCGGTCGCCGTAGTAGACGAAGGATTTGTCTATGCTGATGCCGTGCTCACGCATGGCGTCAAGATAGCCCTGCATTCTGTCGCGGCAGGTAACCGAGGTCGCGGGACCCGCGATATGCGCGATGCGTCTGTGTCCGCGCCCTATGAGATATTCGGTCGCAAGATAGCCGCAACGGTAATTGTCGACCGTCACAACGTCGGTATCGACCGAGTGCAGGAATCTGTTGACAAATATCATCGGCGTTTTTATATCGGGCATAATCGACACAAGCTTTTTGCTTTCGATGGCGTTGAGCAGAAAAATACCAGAAAAACCGTTTTTCGAGGCATATTTGAGCGCGTCGCATTCACGGGTAGTATCGTAATCGCTAAGAGAAATGACGGTGCGCATACCCTCCTTTGCGAGGCGCTGGCGAATGCCGTCGATGAATCCGAGAGTTATCGGATTGTGAAGCTGACCCGCTATGACCAGGACGGTGCCGCTGCCCCGAAGCTCGGCAGAGCGGCGGCGGGGACGTTTTTCGTATCCGCTTTCCTTGACGGCGCGAAGCACCTTGTCCCTCGTTTCGGGCGAAACGCAATCCTCGCCCGTCAGCACGCGCGAGATCGTGGCGGTCGAAACGCCTATCTCCTTCGATATTTCAAGCAGAGTTTTTCCCATTTTGCACCCCCCTGATATATGTTACATATATATTTTACATTAATTACATCGAAAAATCAAGTGTAATTTCATAAATTTTTATGAGAAAGAGGCTTTTTATGAAAAAAAGATTATTGGTATTTTCGGTTGACGCAATGGTTTTCGAGGATCTTGCGTATCTCCGCACAAAGCCCAACTTCAAAAAGTACCTTGAGGGCGGAAGTTCGGTTGAGCGCATCCGTTCGATCTATCCGACCGTAACCTACCCGAACCACGTCAGCATGATGACGGGCTGCTACGCAGACAAGACCGGCGTTTATTCCAACTACAGATTCACAACCGACTCGAAGGAAGACACCTGGCAGTGGTTCCATGACAGCGTCAAGTGCAAGGACATCTTCACCGCGGCAAAGGAAAAGGGATATACCACCGCATCGATCTTCTGGACCTGCACGGGCTGCCACCCCGACATCGACTACCTTATCAACGAATATTGGATGCCCAACAAGGGCGACACGCTTGAGTCCTCCTTCGCCGACGCAGGCTCCTCGCCCGAAGTCATCGAGATCATCAAGAGCCACGCAGATCTTCTCCACCCCGATTACGTCAAGGGCGGCAGAAAGAACTTTATGATCCACCCCTACGACGACGAATTTCTCGTTGCGTGCGCGGCTGACATCATCAGAAAGTTCGCGCCCGAGGTGACCTTCGTTCACAACGGACAGATCGACGGCATCCGTCACACCCAGGGCGCATTTGGTCCCCACCTCTACCCCGAGCTCGACCGCGTAGACAAGCATCTCGGTCAGCTTTGCGATGCTCTCGAGGAAGCGGGCGTGCTTGAAAATACCGACATCTTCATGGTCAGCGACCACGGTCAGCGCGACATCAAGCGCACCATCAAGCTCAACGCGCTTCTTGCCGATTACGGTCTTGTTGACGTCAATGAAAAGGGCAAGTGCGTCGATTACAGAGCATACTGCCTCTCGAACGCGATGTCCTCGCTCGTTTATCTGAAGGATCCGAACGATAAGGAGCTCCACGACCGCGTTTATAAGCTTCTTTGCCACCTCCGCGACGAGGGAATTTACGGCTTCTCCGAGGTCTTCACCCGCGAGGAGATCGCAGAGAAAGAGCACCTTGACGGCGACTTCTCCTTCGTTCTCGAGTCGGACGGCTACACCTCCTTCTCGGACAGCTGCAAGCGTCCGCTCGTTGCAAAGCTCGACCTCACCGACTTCCGCTTTGGCAGAGCGACCCACGGCTACTATCCCGATTTCGGACCTCAGCCCACGCTCGTTGCAAAGGGTCCGAGCATCAAGGAAGGCGTCGTGATCGACCGCCGTCCCATCGTTGACGAGGCTCCCACCTACGCAAAGATCCTCGGCGTCGATCTCTCCGACGCGCAGGGTTCGCCTATTGAGGAGATCCTTAAGTAAGTGAACAGTGGTTAGTGGACAGTGGACAGAAAGATGCGGGTTACTGCTATAATTTTGTTCAATACATAGAGCTTTTGTACTGTGCAATAACATAAAAAAGAACTCTCGGGTATTTTGAAGTAATTCAAGATACCCGAGAGTTTTGATAATTTAATAATGAATAGAAAAGATAAACTAAATTATCATTCGCATCTTTCTGTCCACTGTCCACTAACCACTGTCCACTCATTTCCAATTAATCTCTGTATTTCAACAATAATTGACCTTAATGTGAAAAACAGTTGACCTTCCTCGTGTATAATATACGTTGGTAAAATATGAAAGCGAGAATTACAATGTCAGCTAAGTGTTATATTCTTTACAATCCCCACGCGGGTAACGGTATGAGTGAGGCTACGGCGAAGAGCCTTAAATATGAGGATTCCGAGATCGTTGCGATGACCGAGATCGGATCCTATGCGGATTTCTTTGCGGACAAGGCAGAGGCTTCGATCGTCATCTGCGGCGGCGACGGTACGCTCAACCGCTTTGTGAACGCGATCGAAGGCATTCCTCACGGCGACGTCTACTATATGGCGTCGGGCTCGGGCAACGATTTTCTGCGCGATCTTGATATTTCGGAGCAGAAGGAACCCGTTCTCATTAACAAATACATAGAAAACCTTCCGATCTGCGAGGTAAACGGCAAAAAGATCAAGGTCCTCAACGGCGTTGGCTACGGAATTGATGGCTATTGCTGTCTTGTCGGCGATCAGATGAAGGCACAGAAGGTCGAAAAGATCAACTACACCGCCATTGCGATCAAGGGACTTTTCGGCAAATACAAGACCTGCGGCGGAAGCATCACGGTTGACGGGGAATGCCACCGCTACAAGCGCATCTGGCTTGCTTCGGGCATGAACGGCCACTACTACGGCGGCGGAATGATGCCCTGCCCCGCGCAGGACAGACTGAACGGGAAAAAGATCCTTTCCTCTTGTACCTGGCACGATTCGGGCAAGCTGCTGACCCTAATCTTCTTCCCCTCCTTCTTCAAGGGTGAGCATATAAAGCGCAAAAAGTACGTCGACGTCCGCGCGGGCAAAAAGATCACGGTCGAGTTTGACTCTCCCCGCCCCCTCCAGATCGACGGCGAGACCATCGACGGCGTAACAAAATACAGCATTTATTATAATTAATAGCCAATTGTAAAACTGCGTTTTACAATTGAAGACCCGCGCGGCGGGGATACGCGCGCCGGGCTCGCCTCGGCGGTGTTTTTTCGGTCGGCAAAGCCGCCGAAAAAACGAATTTTATTATAATTCCGCGACTATTACAATTGACTAATTATAATTAAGTCAAAAGGTGCCAAAAGGCGCCTTTTTTCTTGTTGACAACGCGGGGGCTTTGTGATATAATACACTCGGACAATATATTTATTCTTCGAGGTTAAAAAATGATGAAGCTGATTGAAAATTTCTTCACTCACAAAGACTTTCTCGGCGGGCTTGACCTGCCCGGGCGGCTCTTTTCGCCGCTTCATCTCATATTCTCCGCCTGTCTTTTGGCAATTATCATCCACTCCGCTTTCCGCGTGGCAAAGAAATCGGAGAACACTCAAAGAAAGCTGCTTTTGACGCTTTGGGCGTTTTTCGTGATCTTCGAGATCGTCAAAACGCTTTACGAAGCCTTTCTCGGAAGCGAGGTTCGCTTCGAGGTCGGCGGAGTTCTGCCGCTTTACCCATGCAGTGTTTATCTCTATTCCCTGCCCTTTTGCTTCTCGAAAAATCGAAAGGTCAAGCTTGCGGCGTGCGGTTACCTTTTCACGATGGGACTTCTCGGCGCGGCGATCAATTTCGTCTACCCCGCAAACGTCCTATCGAACTATTCCTGCATCTCCTTTATGGGCTTCCACACCCTTTTCTACCACGGAACGATGCTCTTTTCGATGCTTGTGATGCTCATTTCGGGCTATCACCGATATAACGGCATCGAAAAGCCTTGGGAACTCATCCTTCCCGCCCTGCCGATGCTGATAATTTCGATCCCCGCGAATATCGTCAATTTCTCCCCCATCGGCTCGGATTATATGTTTTTCAAATGCAATTCCTTCTTCCTCCCCGCACTCTTCGGCGGCATCCCCGACGGAGTGACGACGGTGATGGCATATTTGCTTTATGCAATTCTGCCGGGAATGTTTTATTTGCCGGGATATATAAAAAAGGCAAATCGCGCTTCGCGCGAATGATAGTCCGCCTTCGGCGGAATGATAATCTCGCTTCGCGAGAATGATAGTTCGCCCTTCGGGCGAAATGAAGGTAGTTTTTTTCGCAAGCTCAAAAAACAAAATAAAAATATCCTTATCCAAATTTATCGGATAAGGATATTTTCTATTTAATGTTAATGATTTTCGCTTCGCGAAAATCTACCTTTCATTTTGCCGAAGGCAAATTATCATTCTCGCGAAGCGAGATCATCATTCTTGCGAAGCAAGATTATCATTCCGCCGAAGGCGGACTATCATTCGCCGCAGGCGATTTTATATTTCCATATCCTCCACAAGCCCGCTATCGACGAGTCCCTTGATAAGATCGAGCTCTTTGGCTATCCATTTTCCTTCCGATTCGGGCATTCCCGCGATTATTGCTTCGTGGTTGGCGGGGTAGGCGGAGACGGTGACCTTTCTCGGGAGAAATGCTTTTGCAAGCGCGATGCTGCGCTTCATGTGTGAGCGGGAGGTGACGATTATGACGTGGTCGACCTTCTCGAAGTGGAGCTTGCGGTTGATCTGCAGGGTGCCGAAGATCATATTCTCCTTGGTGGTCGTTGCCTGATTTTCAAGGATGATCGCCTCCTCGGGCACTCCGTTTTCCATCAGGATACGCTTCATATAGTGCGATTCGCTGATCTGCTCACCGTCGACGTCCCATTTTACGCCGCCGCTCGGTACGATGAAGGGGACTCTGCCCGACTTATAGAGCTCTGCCGCCGCGATCGCGCGGGGACGGGCGTTGTTCGGATTGCCGCCGAGAAGGAGAGCAACGGGCGCGCTCATTCCGTCATCGACGATGTCGCCGCAGATGAAATTGCACTTTTCCTCAAAAGGCATCTGCGCGATATATTCCTTTGTTACTTGTGAAAGCTTCATTGTTGGGAATTCCTTTCTGATGTCATAACATTTTGGCGCGAAGCTCTTCGGGGGAGAGCGGAGAAAGATCGGCGGGCGCGATGTCGAAGATCGTCTTGCAACCCGTCATTCCGCGCGCATACATACGGTTGATCGCCCTTGCGCAAGCGACGAGCACGCTTGAGGTGAACTCGGGATTCGAATCGAGCGCGAGCGAGAACTCGACGGTGTGTTTATGCTCGCCCGAAAGACCCGTTTTGCCGCTTCTGATGACCGATCCGCCGTGCGGGAGCGCCGAGTGATTCGCGCGGAGCTCTTCAAGGCTGATGAAAGTCACGGTCGTGTCGTAATCGGCGAAATAATTGGGCATATTTTTGATCTCGGACTCGATCCGAGCAAGATCCGCGCCCTCTTTTGCCACAACGTAGCACTCGCGGGTGTGCTTCTGCCTTGTCGTAAGCTCGGGATTTTCTCCGTTCCTTACCGATTCGAGCGCCTCGGGGACGGGGACGGTATACTGTCTTGCGTCAAGCACACCTTCGATCCTGCGGATGGCGTCGGAGTGCCCTTGGCTGACCCCTCTGCCCCAGAAAGTGTAATCCTTGCCCTCGGGGAGCACGGAGGAGGCATAGAGCCTCGCGATCGAGAAAAGTCCGGGGTCCCAGCCGCCCGAGATCATTGCGATGTGCCCCGACTTCTCCGCCGTTTCGTTTACGCGGGCGAAATGGGCGGGAATGGTGGCGTGTGTGTCATAGCTGTCGATGACGTTGAAATGCTCGGCGAGCTTATGCGTCATCTCGGGAAGATCGGTCGCGCTTCCGCCGCAGAGGATGAGGACATCGATCTTATCCTTAAAATCGAGGATCGAATCTGCGGAGTAGACGGGCGCGCCCGCGGTCTTGACCGTGCTCGGGTCGCGGCGTGTGAAGACTGCGACGAGCTCGCAGTCGGTGTGATATTTGGTAGCTGCCTCGACGCCTCTGCCGAGGTTGCCGTAGCCGTAAATTGCAATTTTCATCTGATCATCATACCTTTTGTGGGATTTTTGTGCCGCTGATGAGCGACTTCATATCGTAAATGCCCGCTTCCTTGCCGACAAGGAAAGCTGCGGCGGCGAGTGCGCCCTCGGCGAAGAGCGCGCGGGAATGTGCCTCGTGCTTGAGGGTTATCGTCTGATTCGGCGTGCCGATCATAACCTCGTGCTCGCCGACGATGTTGCCCATTCTGATCGCGTGGATACCGATCTCCCCCTGTGTGCGCTTGCCCTGACCGCTTCTGCCGCAGTTGACGGTCGCCTCGGGGCGAACCTCGCAAAGCGCATCGGCGAGCATCAGCGCCGTGCCGCTGGGGGCATCGACCTTGCGATCGTGGTGCTTTTCGATAATTTCAATTTCTGCCTCGGGGAATGCGGCTGCCGCCTGCTTTGCAAGCTCGACGAGCAGCGCGACGCCGAGCGACATATTTGCCGAGAAGAAGAGCGGTATCTTCTCTGCCGCCGCGGCGATCTTCACCTTTTCCTCGGGTGTGTGACCCGTGGTGCAAAGGACGGTGGGGAGCTTTCTTGCGATAGCAAAATCAAGCAGCGCGGGGGTGACGGTGTGGTGCGAGAAATCAACGATGCAGTCGATCTCCGCCTCGGGGACGTCGGAGAAATCCTTGTAGACGAGGAAGGTCTCGCCGCCCTTGGCAAAGGAGTCGACTCCGCCGATGCACTCGGCGCCGCGGTAGCCCGCCTCGCAAAGAGTAAGAACCTCGCGTCCCATGTGTCCGCAAATTCCGTTTATCAGTATTTTCATTTTCGTTTTCCTTTAGATAAGATTTTTATCCGATTGCAAAATTATGCAAAGTTTAATAAAATCTGTTTTTTCGGCGGCTTTGCCGCCGAAAAAACACCGAGCAGGCGAGCCTTGCGAGCCCGCGCGCCGAGGGGAGCTGACAAAATCTCCGATTTTGTCAAGCGGCGATAAGCGCGCGTTCCCCGCCGCGCGGTCTTCAATTGTAAAACGCAGTTTTACAATTGGTTAAATAAGATTTTCGGCTCTCATAAGATCGAGCAGAACCGCTTCCTTGTCGGCGCTCATGGGGGTGAGGGGCAGGCGGAGGTAGTTCTCGCCGAATCCCATAGCCGCGCAAGCCGCCTTTGCGGGGATCGGGTTGACCTCCGAGAAGAGGGCGTTGATGAGGGGTATGTAGTGGAGCTGCATTTCTCTTGCGCCCGCGACGTCGCCCGCGAGGAACTTTTTGCAGATGGCGGAGGTCTCGGTGGGGAGAATGTTCGAGAGGACCGAAATTACGCCCTTGCCGCCAAGCGACATGATCGGCACGATCTGATCGTCGTTGCCCGAGTAAATGTCCATCTTATCGCCGACGAAAGCCGCAAGCTCTGCGATCTGCGAGATATTGCCGCAGGCTTCCTTGATGGCAACGATGTTATCGTGCTCGGCAAGGCGAGCGGCGGTTGCGGGGAGAAGGTTGCATCCCGTGCGCGAGGGCACATTATAGAGTATGCAAGGCTTGCTCGAAACTTCCGCGATCTTGAGGAAGGAGAGCTCCATTCCCGTCTGGGTCGCCTTGTTATAATAGGGCGTGACGAGGAGCATCGCGTCCGCGCCGACCGCGCAGGAGTATTTTGTAAGCTCGATGGCGTAGTTTATGTCATTCGAGCCCGTACCTGCGATGACGGGGACTCTGCCCGCGACTCGCTCGACGCAGTATTTGATCGCAGCCTTGTGCTCGGCGTCGTCAAGGGTCGAGCCCTCGCCCGTGGTGCCAACGGCAACGAGCGCGTCGATGCCCTTTTCTATCTGAAAGTCAATAAGCTTGCCGAAATTTTCAAAGTCGATTCCCGACTCGGTGAGGGGGGTGACAAGTGCGGTAGCCGCGCCGGTGAAAACAGTTTTCTTCATTTTATTTTTACCTCTTTGAGAAATTGAATTGCGAATGGAAAAAGGCAGCCGCATAATAAGGCTACCAATACTCCAATATAAAACGAGTATGTGATAGCTCTCCGCAAAAGCGACAACAGGGCGGATATTCTCCGAACTGCCAGCAAGACACGTGCCAAGGTGTCCGCTTCGGCACCCGTACCTTTCCTGCGACGCTTTGGCAACGTTTTTCCCGCAGTACTCTTCACAAGGTGCGCCTCTATCAAACATTTTTTACATTTTACCACACTTTTGTGCTGTTGTCAATACCCAAGAGCAAAAAAATATTATTTATTTTATTTCACGTCGGCGAAGCCGACATATCGTGTGTAACATATCGTATCCGAAGGATATATCGTGCCGAAGGTATATCGTGTCGGAGACCGAATGTGTAAACACGATATATTCGCAGCGCTCATACGATATATAAATACGATATATGCGCGGGGCGCATACGATATATTCGCTTCGCGAATGTGAGCGCTCGTTTTTTAGCTTTGTGCGAACATAGAGCGTCCGTTATCACGTCGGCGAAGCCGACATATCGTGCCGAAGGCATATCGTGTCGGAGACCGAATGTGTAAACACGATATATTCGCTGCGCTCATACGATATATAAATACGATATATGCGCGGGGCGCATACGATATATTCGCTTCGCGAATGTGAGCGCTCGTTGTGTTATTTTATTCAAACCTCTTGCAATTTTCTCGAAAATGTGTTATCATAATAGTATAAATCAAAAAGGAGCGAAAACATGGGACTTGCGGAATCGGGCGAGATGTATCTCGAGACAATATACGTGTTGACAAGGCATTCGACCTCTGTGCGGTCGATCGATGTTGCCGAGAGTATGGGCTACTCGAAGCCGAGCGTCAGCCGCGCCATTGGAATTCTGAAGGCGGGCGAATATATCGAGGTCGACAGATCCGGCTTCATCACCCTGACCGAAAAGGGTGAGAAGACCGCCGAAAGCCTTTATGAGCGCCACACGATCCTGACCGACCTGCTCATCTCCCTCGGCGTCAGCAACGAGACCGCCGCAGTCGACGCCTGCAAGATCGAGCACGTCATCAGCGCGGAGTCGTTTGAGGCGATAAAGAATTATATAAACAAGAATAATTCCGCTGAATAAGCGGAATTTTTTTGCATATTTTCGCGTCGTTTTTTCATTTTTATTGCTTTATTAAATAATATATGGTAAAATTAAGTGATGCAGGCGGGATTTTTCTTGTTATATTATATGAAAGAAAAAGAAAGGAGCAAGGAATGGAAGACCGTCATATTGTTGAGCTGTACCTGCAACGCAATGAGCGCGCGATTGCAGAAACCCACGCCAAATACGGAAGATATTGCCACTACATTGCATATAACATCCTTTCGTCCAATGAGGACGCGGAGGAAATAGTAAACGATACATATCTTAAGGTATGGAACCGCATTCCGCCGGACCGCCCCGATCCGCTCAAGCCCTATGTCGGGATGATATCAAGACAGCTTGCGCTCAATGCCTACAATGCAAATCTGGCACAAAAACGCGGCGGCGGGGTCTCGCTTGCAATGATCGAGCTTGAAGAATGCATCCCCGATACCGCGCGAGATCTTACCGACAGTGCCGCTCTCACAAATGCGCTCAACAGCTTTTTGACACAACTGCCCTCTAAAACGCGAAAAGTTTTCCTTTGCCGTTATTGGTATGGCGACCCGATCGCGGTGATCGCCAAAGACCTTTCAATGAAGGAGAGCGCGGTTGCAATGCTTTTGCTGCGAACTCGTCAAAAGCTCAAAGAACATCTTGAAAAGGAGGGACTTTCGATATGACGGGACATGATATTTTCGCCGCGCTTGGAGAAATCGACAAAAAATTTGTTATCGAATCCGCACCCGAGAGGCGTAAGCGCGGGATCATTACAAAAGCCCTGAAGCGTTCCTTGATCGCCGCTTGCCTCTGCCTTTTCCTTTGCGGAGCATCCGCCACTGCGCTGATCGCTTCGGGAAATATTCCGCTTGACGGCTTTGCCGTTATTACTGCAGATGAGATAGGCAAAATAATGCAAACGAACACCATGTCGGAGTCCACCAACACATATAAAGTAATTGAGGTTAAATCTTCCGAAGAGCTGAAGATCTTTCCCGTTCCCGAAGATGAATATCTTCCGATCTACGAAACAAAGCTCTCGGAGCTTGACGAAGCAGAGCTTTTGATGCTTGCGGAATATATCATTCCAAAATTCGAAGAGCTTTTCGGTTTCGAGCTTGAAACCGACGGTGTGCATTACCAAGAAACCATTCATTCATCGGTAAAATTGACATACCGCTCCGCAAAAGGAAAGTGGAGTGACCCCGGATTGGAAGTTAAAATCGAGCAAAGAAAAGATATTTACAGCATTGTAATTGATTACTCTGTCTACGGTAAAACTGCACCAAAACTCAAATTCGGAGAAAGCGAACTTATCTCAAACGAATCAATGACCGCCGAGGAGAAATTCGCCTCGCACTCCGCAGTCAGGGATGTATTTTGCGAGTTATTCGAGATCGATCTGCCTCACTACGCCGACCGCACAAGAGGGAGTTATTTTTACAATGGAGTCACACACCCCTCGGAAAACTATTCCACCGAATATGCCAAAGATTATTACAATTACGATAACTATTTGACCTTATACGGCGGCATTGGGCATGAAAACAGAGTTTCGATATCCTTGAAGCTCTACCGCAAGAGCATTGATGATTTTTGTCCCGCGGTTATACAAGCAAAAAAGATCACGCTCGAAGAAGCAGAAGAGCTGCTATATAAAGGCTACGTATTCGGCGGGCATACCTGTACAGCGTGCATGGCAGAGCAAGACAAGATCGATTTTGAAGGCTACGATTATGTGGGTCTGGAATATGTTTTCGGCAAAGAGAGAGCTTACGATACAATCGGCGTACCGTTCTACGTATTTTTCAAGCTGATAGACAGCACAGAGTACGAGGACTTCACAGTTTACCAATACGCAAAAACTTACGTCCCCGCCATAAAAGTACGCGGGCTGGACAGGTATTTCAGGCTCCAAAGCGAAAAGCACAAAAGTGCGGTTGAATAAAAGACTTTTGGCTGTTTCATCAAATTAGACAAAGCCCTATCTTTTGAATTTATTGAAAAAGTTTGGTGCGGCGAATATCGGTAAAAATACTCCGATATTCGCCGCACCTTATTTACGGTCAGTTTATCGCGGGAATCGCTTTAAGCTCGCCGGTTTTGATGTTGAGGGCATAAGTTCCGCCGGGCATAATTTCGCATATGAGAGGAATTTCGCCGATAAGGTAATCGCCGACGCTATTGTAGGGTCTGAATCCAAGATCGCTTCTATCAAACACAAGCTCCATATTTCCTCCTAACAGATCGCTGATATATATCTTTCCATCTCCTTCGAAGACAAGGCACAAATTGTTTTGTTGAACAAACAAATACTTGACTTCACCGCCGAAGTCGATGTTGGATATCGAATTGGTCTCAAGATCGTAATACTTGAGGGAATTCTTTGTTTTCATAAGCGACGTAGCATCGTATGCATAAGTTCCGCTCAGGACCATAAGGTCGAAATTGAGCACTTCCTCTTTTTTGAGGTTATTGCCCGAATAGTCGGTTGACCAAACCGCGGAGGGAGCGAGGAGCGAGCTGCGCTTTTCGGCGAAGAATATGCGCTTGTTTGAAAGTCCGACCATGTGCATATCTTCGGGCTCGTCGCACAAATACTCGGTCTTGTCGGTCTCGGGATCGTAGCAAGACACATAATCGCGGCGCGTACCCGAGGCGTTATCTATATCCCACATATTCAAATAAGCCTTGCCGTCCATAGGGTAAGCAGTCGAAGGATAGGTGATGACATTGCCCGATTCGGTACCTTCGATGACTCTCGCTTCGCCCGTTTTCATATTATAGAAGTGAATCTCCGATTCATACTTACCGTTTCCGTTGATCTGATACATACACCAGTCACCGAGTATCTCGATAAAATTGATATTCCATCCTATCGGAATGATAACGGGGCAGTGTTCGCCCGAAGCAAAACAATTCGGATGATGGACACAGATGCTCTTTGTCGTACCCGTCTCGGGATCATAAGCAGCCAACACACGAATATTGGTTGCGATAATGTCGGCGACGTGTATCCACTTGCCATCGTATTCAGCACCGCTGCCTACGGAACCGCCGTAGAATAGCCAACCGTTTGTGAAATACTCCTCAGGAGTTTTGTCGACCACGGGCGGTTCGGTTTCGGTTTCTTCGAGAGTGCTCGATTCCCCGACAGTTCCCGCGGGATTTAAGATATCGGGGATCATTCCCACAAGTCTGCCCACGAGAGGCACCGCCGCGCCGAGAAGCACTGCGCAGGCAACGAGCACTGCCGCGGTGCGGATCGAGCGCAATACTACCACCTTTTTCGGCAAGGGCTTGCCGGGTTCGTTTTTCAGATCGAGATTATCGACGACCTCGGCAACGTAAGCCTCGTCGAGATAATCGAGCATTTCGAGCGGTCTTGAATCCTTAAAAATTTTGTTCTTTTTCATACCGTTATCCCCTCCTTTTTCAGTTCATCGGCAAGTTTGGAACGTGTGCGCGAGAGCGACATTTTGATCTTGCTCTCGCCAAAGCCGGTTTGTGTGCGGATCTGATCGTAGCTCATGCTCAGCCAATAGCGCATGACGAAGATCCTTCTGTCGTCCTTTGAGAGCTTTCCGAGACAGCGGTTCATTATCTCGCCCGCACGGCGAGCCTCGAACTGCGACGCGAGGTCGGTCTCATCGGGGATCATCGAAAGAAATTCATCGCTGACGATATGCACGTGCCCGCCGCGCTTCCAGGCGTTGCCGGCGCGGCTTTTGCTTATCGCGATCCTCCGCACGGTCGTTGACAGAAACGCCGAAAGGCTCTTCGGCTTCGCGGGCGGGATCGAGTTCCAGAGCGCAAGCATGGCGTCGTTTATGCACTCTTCCCTATCCTCGCGCAACGAAAGATAATTCTTTGCGACGTAGTGGCAGAGCGTGGTGTACTTTTCCTCTGTTTCCTTGATCGCGTTTTCATCGCGGGCAAAAAACATTTCGATAATTTTTTCGTCGTTCATATAGAAACCTCCTTTCAAAGTCCTTTCACTCGGATAGTCGCAAAATGCACCGAGAATGTCACATCATTTCCGAAAAAACGTGGAATTGCACAATTCGGGAGGGGGGATTTTGTGCAATTTAACAGTCATTATTCATTTTTCATTATTCATCATTCATTATTCATTTGCCAAATTAATGAATAATAAATAATGAAGCCGCTTCGCTGATGAATAATGAATAATTTATTTTTCGATATTATTACTTGAACAACACAGCGATATATGCTATAATATCTTTGAAAATCAAAGCCGAACTATACTTTCCATCAATAAACGGTTCGTGGAAAATCTGCGAAAAAGTGTTATAATATAGGTACAAAAGCGCTTTTGAATAATTTTTGGAGGACAAAATAATGTCTATCGGAACTACGATCAAACGCCTTCGCCGCGAGAAGGATATAACACAGGAACAGCTCGCCGAATACCTCGGCATCACCTCGCGCGCAGTTTCCCAATGGGAATGCGACCGCACCTCGCCCGATATTTCGCAAATTCCTGCACTTTGTCATATTTTTGGTACAACAGCGGATGAATTACTCGGCATCGATACGATCAGCAAGGAAGCCGAGATTGAAAATTACAAAAATGAGATAAACGATCTTCTCAGAACCGGGCAAAGAAAAGAAGCATTTGAAGTTGCGCAGGAAGCTTACAGGAAATATCCCGACAGTTACCGCACTATGCTCGATTTTGCAACCACATCCGGTTTGATTATCAACGAGAAGCTATGCTCGCCGGAAGAACGCAACTTATTGCTTGCAAAGGCGATCAATGCGCTCGAAAATATCATCTCCGGCTGCACAGACGAGATCATCCGCGGACTTGCCAAGACCAATATTATCGATCTGTATATGACTAACGGACAAAGCGAAAAAGCCAAAGAGATAGCGGGCATCTTTCCCTCGCTCGTACAAGGTCGCGAATTTTACTGGATTCGCACTTGCAAAGGCGATGACAAAATCAACTCGCACCGCGATCTGCTCTTTCACGGTCTTATCCGTAATCTTGTAACCCATTCGACAGAAAATTTCAAGGATGATTCCGGCAAAAAATGCTATTCTACCGCAGAAATGAACAAGCTTTACGAAAAGCAGATCGCGCTTTTGGAGCTCATTTTTGAGGACGGCGACTTCGGAGAGTATTTTGAGGATATCAGCGAGGCAAACATTGATATTGCAAACTTTTACGCAGAATCAGGTGACGCTGAGCAGACGATCGAGCATCTTGATCGTGCCGCAGATGCGACAATATCATTCTTAAGCGATTACTATCAGAAAGAATACAAGCACACCTCACTGCTTTTCAAAAACTACACACCCGGTGACTCCCGTTTTTGGCACTACAGAACCAACAACAACGGTGCATCAGTATTGTTGGACAAGTTGAAAAACGAAAAATTTGACTTTGTCCGTAATGACATAAGATTTACGCAGATTGAAGAAAGGCTCACGCCTTATGTAGGAACATGGAAATAGCCGAATCCATTGCCGCGGCGGTACAAATATCGTCCCGACGACAGTAAATGCTAAACTTTCGCGCAGCTATAGAGATCGGGACGGTATCCTATAATTTTGCATATTTCAAATAGGGACTTACCCCTCGCTCCCCTCTCGTGAACCGAGAGGGGAAGTTTTTTGTGCAGACTCTTTAATTTGGCGGGCTGAATAACGAAATAATATGCTCGCTGCGCGAGCGCGATATGTCGGCTTCGCCGACGCGATATGCCTTCGGCACGATATGTTGCACACGATATGTTCTCGCTTCGCTCGAACGTGTTTTGCCGCTTCGCGGCATTGCACGTCCGCGCAGCGGACATATCGTATCGCGTTTACGCGATATATCGTATTTATATATCGCATTGCGCAGCAATATATCGTGCGCCCCGCAGGGCGCAGTTCCTTTAATTTAACGATATTCAGAAAGCCGAACGATAAAATCCGCGCGCTCTGCAGAGCGCGCGGGGGTGAAGGAGCGAAAACCTCCTGCGAGGGGAGGTTTTACTCCTTCCAAAATGTCGGCGGGGCGCCGCCATTTTGAAGCACATGGGGAGTTTCGACCGCTGCGGCGGTCGACTTAAGGAACTTTTTTCGAAAAGTTCCTTAAGAATCTTCAAAAACTTCTCGCTGCTGTTGTCTTTAGTTTTTCAATAAAAATTAAATACCTATCAAACTTCGCCGCAGGCGAACATTAACTCGGCGCAAGCCGACCTTCACTCACGCGAAGCGTGACCTTAACTCGAGCGCAGCGAGATCTTAACTCGGCGAAGCCGACAAACCGCTTTATCTGTAAAACGCATTCCCTCCAATAAACTCTCGTATAATACTTGTTGGAGGAATTTCGTCATCAACATCCGCCTCATGTATATAATTGAGCACTTTTACCATCGCGCGGACCTGCTCGTAGCATTCCTCGTGCGGCTCGATGGCGTTGAGCAACGGGAAGATGTGCTTTTTGAGCACGGCAAGTTCATAGAGAGTTGAGCTATTGAAGATGACGTCCGCCTGCTCCTGGAAGGGCAGGATCCATCTTCCCTCGCCGCGGCGGACCGAATTCCACATTGAAAGCGTTTTTTGCACCGAGGCGCCGCGTGTGTCATAGTCGCGCACCGTTCTGCGGAGCAGGCGCAGGTAGCTTGTAGGGATTCTGTTATGATAATCGAGGCTGAGGGGCAACAGCGGGCTGATGAATATCTTGAACACCGCCGCGCGGTCGACTTCGCCGGGCAAGAGCATGGGGTTGAGCGCGTGGATGCCCTCGACGATGATGATCGCGTTGTCATCGAGCTTCAGCTTTCTGCCGAGCCACTCGCGCTTGCCCGTTTTGAAGTTAAAGGACGGCAATTCGACCTCCTTGCCCGAAAGGAGCGCGGTGATCTGTTCGCCGAAAAGTGCGGTGTCGATGGTATTGATGTGCTCAAGGTCGAGCTCGCCCGACTCATTCGGCGCGATCAGGTCGCGGTCGATGTAGTAATCGTCGAGGCTCATAAGTATCGGCATCTTGCCGTGGGCGCGGAGCTGGGTGGCAAGGCGGTTTGCCGAGGTCGTTTTGCCCGAGGACGAGGGGCCCGCGAGCATCACGGCGTGTGCGCCGCGCGCGCAGATCATATCGGCGACCTCGCCGAACCTCTTTTCGTGAAGTGCCTCGTTGACGCGCACAAGCTCGCGGAGTTTGCCCGAGTCAACAAGCTCGTTAAGGTCGGCGACGGTTTCGCAGCGCATCAGCTCGCACCAGCGCTTGCCCTCGTCGTAGACCTCCATAAACTGTGTCATTTCGTGATAATCCGAAACACTGTCGGGATCGTTTCTGTCGGGGAAGATGAAAATGAATCCGTTTCGCGCGGGGATTATATCCCAAACGCGCAAAAATCCCGTCGAGGGCGCCATTTCGCCATAGTAGTAATCAAAGAAATCGCCGTAGCAGTAAACGTCGAGCGTTGGCGCTTCGCGGTAGGCAAGCAGGCGCGCCTTATCCACCTCGCCCTGTTGAGTGAAATACTCGATCGCATCGGCGGTGGGTATGCGCTTGCGGACGAGGGGGATATCCTCGGCGATCAGCTCGCGGACGCACTCCTTCAGCCTCTCGGCGGAGAAATCCTCCGCGCCCGTGACCTTGATATACACGCCATCGCCGACGGTGCAATTCATCTTGGCAACCGCCTTTGGCCAGAGCTTGCGGACGGCGAGAAAGAGCACGAACTGCGCCGTTCTTCTGTAAGCATCCTTGCCGCTGGGGTCGGAATAGCGCAAGAGGCTGACCTTGCCGCCCGATGCCGCCATTGCCTTGCGGATGCTCTCGCGCTCGTGCGCCGCGTCCTCCATTCGCATGGGTATATAATTCAGCGTGAAGACCTCGCCCGCGATCTTTGCCGCGATCGGGTCGGTCGAAAGCTTACCCGTGACCAGCCCGAATTCCTTGATTATATCGAGCAGACTCTGCTCGGGGCGCACCCAATAAACGTATCCGTCAATTAAAAGTTTCATATCCTTTCTCCTGTCTTTATTTAATAATATATGCAAAAGACTACCGGCGTGAACCGGTAGTCATTCAAATATGCAATACCGTAATTCAGTATAACATATTTTTTGCTGTATGTCAATAGTTTTTTATAGGCAATACCGCACAATTTTGATGGTGCAATTGCGCCGTCAGAAATTTCGTCAGGCTGCACAAAATTCCGCAGCCAATAGTTGACCTATTGGCAAGGGATTTTGTACAGTATGACGGAATTTATGCAAGCAAGTGTACCTTCACGATTTGTGCGGTATTGCCTATATATTTGCGGCAACGCAGACGAGCCTTTTTGCCGCCTCGGCGAGAGAATCGATATAGGCAAATTCGTCGGGGGAGTGTATCTTTCCGCCGCGAACGCCGAGGGAATCTATGCAAGCCGCACCCGCGAAGGTGACGTCAGCCGCGTCGGACGCGCCCTTTCTCTTTGCCGCCTCAAGGACGGGAAGATCATTTTCGGCAAAGATCTCGTTCATTC
The DNA here is from genome assembly GCA_017415485.1 of Clostridia bacterium. Lineage (GTDB taxonomy): Bacteria > Bacillota > Clostridia > Oscillospirales > CAG-272 > CAG-390. The sequence goes on along the minus strand of JAFQGP010000033.1, from coordinate 4,761 downwards.
TTGCAAGAAGAGCAACATTCTTTTCGCTGTATTCCATAGCTACTCTGCCCTTGGGGTTGTTGACGCTGCACTTGCAGCCGGGGACGTGAACAGTATCGGCGATCGACTTGACGTGCTCGCGCACCCAGTTGAGCTGATCGGTATTCGCAAAGCGAATGTTCGCCTTGAATTCGCAATAGCCGGGCACGGTGTTCGAAACGGTGCCGCCGCTGATGACGCCGCAGTTGCAGGTGAGTCCTTCATCATCCTTGAGCTTTTCAAGCTCGATGATCTTGTGCGCCGCGTCAAGAATGGCGTTCGCGCCCTTGGTAGCACACTGCGAGCCGTGCGCCTCGACGCCCTCGATCTTGAAGGTAAAGGTGATCGTTCCCTTTCGGATGAGGCAAGCCTTGCCCTTGTCGCTTCCCTCAAGATTGAGGAACGCGACCGATTCGAGTGCGCGGTCGCACATATATCCTATGGTCTGCTTGTTGCTTGTGGCGCTGCTGACCTCTTCATCTGTCTGAAGGATCAGCTTGACGGGACGCGAGCGAAAGCCGTTCTTATCGAGCGCGTCCATAGCGAGGAAAGCCGCAACCGCGCCGCCCTTGCAGTCGGTAACGCCGGGGCCGTACATCTTATCGCCCTCGATCTTCACCGCGGGGCTGCCGAATGAGCCAACGGGGTGGACGGTGTCGAGGTGCGCCGAGAAAATGATGGGCTTTTCCGCGGCATCGGGGTTGAGCGTGATATCAACGATATTGCCCGAGACGGGTTGACGGAAGTATTCTACCTTCCATCCGCGCGTGCGAGCCATCTCGGCAAAATATTCGCCGCAGGCATCAACGCCCGCTTTGAACTTCGTCGGGCTTTCGATGTTGCAAACGTCCTCCCAGACCTTTACGTATTCCTGATTCAAACTGTCAACCGTGTTGAACATCTCTGTGCATTTCATAGCATTTTCCTCATTTTTGAAAAATTTTTCTATATGGCAGCGCAACTATGACGCCGAAGGTGACGAGCCCCGTCCAGACGAGGATGAGGTTGCCCCATCCGATCGCCTCGATCGCGCCCGAAAAGGTTATATTGGCAAGTGCGGCGGCGGAATAGCTGAGAAAATCGAGGAATCCCGTTGCCGACGAAACAAGTCCCGTGTCGCGCAGACTGGGGCAATAGCGGCTCCAGAGCATCGTTGCCGCCGCGTTCGAGGACATGATGGCGAGCACGATGAAAATTATGTTGAGAACGGGGAACTTGACGAAATAGGTGAGCATAAAGAAGATGACCGAAGAGGTGAAAACGATCAGGATCGTCTTATCCATATCGTGGCCAAGGCGCTCATAGAGGAAGATCGCGATAAAGGACGTCATCGAAATGGCAAGGGTTGCACCCGTGAAGATGCTTGCCGCCTCGGTTGCGGTGAATCCGAGGTACTGCGCGATATAGGTGGGCAGCCAGAAGACGACCGATGTGCGGACGACGCCCGTAAGGATCGAAATGAGCGAGAATTTGACGATCTGACGCTCGAAAAGGACCTTCAGATTGCCCGCGCCCTTCTCTTTCGGCTTGTACTGACCGTATTTTACGAGTCCCTTTTTCTCAAAAACGGTGAAGAACGCAAAAGCGCTTGCCGCCATCAGCACAAGCACGCCCGTGCTGACGAAGAAGACGCTCTGCCAGCTGAGAAATACCGCCAAAAGCCCCGCCGCGGGCGAGCCGAGGAGCGAGGAGAAGGTATATCCGAGCGAGCAACGGGTGGTGTAGATCGGCTCTGTGTTTTCCGAGACCACCTTCGTCATCGGGCCGTAGATCATCGAAAGGAAGAAGCCGGTCAGACCGTAGACGATCATCGCCGCGTTCGGCTTTTCGATGATGACGGGCAGGAGCAGATTCGTCACGCCCGCGAAGAAAAGCCCGAAGGTGAGCATATACTTCGCCTTGATCTTGTCGCCTATCGCGCCGTTGATGAGCTGACCGCAGGCGTAAAAGAGGAGATAGAGCGCGGAAACACCGCCGATATACTCCTCCGAAAAGCCGTCCGCGACCATCTGCGGCGTGACGGCAGAAAGGATGTTTCTTGCTATGTAAACGGCGAAATACGCCACCGAGCAGAGCGAACCGAGATAGATCGCGTTTTTCGCGTTTTGTGAGATCTTCATTACTTTTCGATCACCTTTTTCGCTATCTTATAAAACTCGTCGTAGACCTTGGGTGATGCCGCGAGGACGCAGGAGGGAGCGGAAAAGTCGATATTCTCGCCCTTTTCGTTGGTAATGACGCCGCCGGCTTCCTTGATGAGCAGATTTCCCGCGGCAATATCCCAGGGAGAGAGAACGATCTCGAAGAAGATGTCGTTTCTTCCTGCGGCGAGGTAAGCAAGGTCAAGAGCAGCCGCACCGGGACGGCGGACGTCGCTGCAAGCGCGATAGAGCTCATAACAAAGCTCGAAAGTCTTCTGCCCGAGAGTATCCTTATAGTAGGGGCAGGTGCCGAATGCGACGATAGCGTGGTGCATATCCCTCTCCGAGACCTTCATCGGCTTGCCGTTGAGGAACGCGCCGCCGCCCTTTGTTGCCGAGAACATTTCGTTCTGATAGGGATCATAGATCGCGGCGAACTCGATCACACCCCTCGAGAAAAGGGCGACAGAGATGCAGGAATGCTTATACGAGTGCACGAAATTCGAGGTGCCGTCGATCGGGTCGATGACGAAGCAATAGTCGCGCATAAGGTCCTCGGCGTTGTTTTCCTTTTCCTCGGCGAAGAAAAAGGCATCGGGGATGATCTTGGTGATCTCGGTCATCAAGAAATTCTGAACAGCGACATCGTAAACGGTTACCATATTAGCCGCGTCGCCGCCCTTTTCGCTGACCGCGCCCTCAATATCGCGCGCGCCCGTCATAATTTTGCCCGCCTCGAGGATGAGGGGGAGGAGGAGATTTTCGAGATTTTTCATTTTTATGTCCTTTTCATTATTATTGCTGCTTGGAAAAATGCAAAATGTAAAATGCAGAATGCAAATTTTTGGAAGAATCCCTTACCGTTTCACTTTCGGCTGATAGCGCACCTCGTTGACCGAATAGACGGTCAGAAATGCCTTTGGGTCGGTCTTTTTGACGAACTCCATCAGCTTGCGGTATTCGTTTTTATCGACTATCGTGACGATCTCGGTGCGGGAGGTGCCGTCATAGGCGCCGAAGCTTTCGTAGAGGGTCGCGCCGCTGTGGAGCTTATGGAGAAGGTAGTCGACGATCGTTTGCGTGTGCTCCTGCGAGATTATGCAGACGCGGCGCTTGATGTTGAGGCCGAAGATGAATCTGTCAACGATCATACCGCTGCAATATGTACCGAGAACGCTGAGCACGACGGTTTTGGTGTCATAGCAGATCGCAGAGGAGAAGGCGACCACCAAGCCCGAGACCGAAATTGCTGTGCCGAGCTCCATTTTGAGGTGCTTGTTCATGATCTTTGCGACGATGTCGAGTCCGCCCGACGAGGCGTTGACGGAAAACAGAATTGCCATTGCAAGACCGACGACGAGGAGGTAGCAGATCATATCGAGGAGGGGATCTTCGGTCAGCGACTTGAAATCGGGGAAAATGATCTCAAATACACCAAGCGATGCGGGCACGAGAATTGTAGTATAGACCGTTTTTGCGCCGAATTCGGGTCCCACAAGCAAAAATCCCATAGTAAGAAAGATAATATTCAGCGAAAGCGAGATCACCGAGATCGGCAGGGGGATAAAGTTCGAGAGCACCATTGCAAGTGCCGATCCGCTTCCGACTGCAAGATGCGAGGGAAGCATAAAGAAATAGATCGCCGCCGCAGCCATCACCGCGCCGAAGGTTATGATAAGGTATTCTTTAATAGCACGCTTAATCATGTTGATGGTTCCTCATTAAAACTTTAATAATATACTAATTCCGAGTATAATCGATAATACAGCGATTGCAAGCGGAAGAAGCGAATATATAATAAATTTTCCCTTGCCCAAACCATTCTTGTCATTAATATAGTAGAATCGCGGAAATCGCTTCAGATACACTATCGGAAGACTGTAAACAGCCTGTTTCGGTGTTCCTATAAGTGCATCTTTAACCTTATATGCTTTTTTATTTGCAACATAAATATATGTACATGTTGTATAGTGTTTCACAAATTTCGAGCGGTTTCGAATATCAGTCAAAATATAATTTTTATTATGCTTGGTTCTGCGCAGTATTGCAGATGTTCGAGCAGTGCTTTTGGGCGAAAACCTGAAGATCAAATAAGCAGCAATAGGGATACATCCGACTATAAACAATACAATGCCAAAAATCAGCACCATTTTGTCCATCTTCGCCACCTCTCTTCCAATTTTTTATTATATCACAAATTGAATTAAAAATCAATAGAAAGATAGAGTTATTGCACCATTAAAACTATTAAAAAGCGAGTGCGAACAAAGCGTTCTGGGTGTCCCCTCATCACCCGCTGCGGCGGGAGCTTCTCCCAGGAGAAGCCTTTGGGGTTACTGATAGCTTCGTTTTGTATTTCCTAAACTTCGAATAATTTATAATGAAATTTGCCAAAGCAAATTTTCTACCTTTGCATTCCGCTTCAGCGGAATATTTAGCTCGTGCGAAGCGCGAATTTAGCTTTTGCATAGCAAAAAATTAGCATTTCTCTATGAGAGAAATACTTAGCTCAAGGCGTTAGCCTCCCCAGGCTTCTCCTGGGAGAAGCTCCCGCCGCAGCGGGTGATGAGGGGACACCCAGAAAGCTTTGTTCGCACTTGCT